>NZ_JBNDKT010000015.1:0-218173 GCF_050435685.1 Paraburkholderia sp. GAS448 | reverse complement strand
CTGGATACGATGATCGCGCTGTCCACGCGGGTGGCGGTGCTGGCCGAGCGCAAGGTGCTGGTGGCCGCCCCGGTCGAGGAAGTGGCGGGTGTGGATAATCCGTTCATCCGCGAGTATTTCCTCGGCCTGCGTGGCCGCCGCGCCTTGCAGGCGCTGCCGCCGGAGCGCCGCGCGAAGCTGCCGCCGGCGGCGCTCGAACCGGCATCGGCCGACGCGCAGCTGTGAGAATCCTGGGGACCTGACGATGGAAAACAAATCACATGCGTTCTGGGCCGGGCTCTTCACCGTCTTGCTGGTGCTGGCGATCGGCATAGGGGCGTTCCTGCTCAACGTCGACCGGTCGGTGCGCGAACCGTACGACCTGATTGCGCGAACCAGTGTGACCGGGCTTTCCCCTGATGCCGCCGTGCGCTTTCGCGGGCTGGGTGTCGGCAGGGTGCAGTCGATCAGGTTCGATCCGGACCATACGGGCCAGATCCTGATCCGGATCATGGTCGACCAGCACGCGCCGATCACGCATTCGACCTTCGGTAGTCTCAGCTTCCAGGGGGTCACCGGGATCGCGTTCATCCAGCTTGACGACACGGGCAAGGATCCGACGCCGCTACCGTCGTCGGCGAAGCAGGTCGCGCGATTGCCGATGCGTCCAGGTCTGCTGGAGCAGTTGCAGCTGCGCAGCGATATCCTGCTGCACAAGCTGGAGAGTGTGACAGACGACGTCGACGACATGCTATCGCCCGAGATGCGGGCCCAGTTGCAGGCGACGGTCACGAGCATGCAGCATGCCGCCGATGGCGTCGCCACGCTCTCGCAGCAGATGGCGCCGGCCGCCGGCAAACTGCCGGCCACGTTGCACGAACTGGATCGTACGCTCGCGTCGACGAACCAGTTGATCACCAGCCTGAACCGGCCCGACGGTCCGTTCGAGATGAACCTGAACAAGGTGGGCACGGCCGCCCAGCAGTCGGGTGCAGCCCTGACGTCGATCGAATCGACAGTGCAGGACCTGTCGACGCGTGTGGGTTACGACACGCTGCCGCGCGTCAGCTCGCTTTCCGACGACGTGCGCAGCGCCGCGCGCTCGATCGATCGTGCCGCCGATACGTTCAGCACCAACCCGCGCAGCGTGCTGTTCGGCGCTGCGCCCGCCGCCCCGGGGCCGGGCGAGGCAGGTTTCTCCTGGCCCGCGGACCGTGCAGCACAATGACTTGAAGAGGAAGATTGCAATGCCACGCTCCACCAAACGTTTCGGCTTATCAGGCACCGCGCCTGCGCTACTGCTCGCGCTTGGCGTGCTGTCGGGCTGTGCCGGGACGCCATCGGCGCTCTCCGATATCCGCTACGACTTCGGGCCCGCGACGCCGCCCGCGACAAGCGGCACGATGCCGGCGGTCAAGGTGCTGGACGTGACCGCGCCCGACCCGCTCAATTCGGACCGGCTGAACTACCGGCTGAACTATGCCGACACACACCAACTCGCGTCGTACGCGAACAGCCACTGGACGATGCCGCCGTCGCAATTGCTGACGCAGCGTCTGCGCACCGCGCTCAGCTCACGCGGCACCGTATTGACCGGCGCCGATGGCGTGCGCGCGCCGGTCCTGCGGATCGATCTGCAGGAGTTCGAACAGGTCTTTGATGGCCGTGACGAGAGTCACGGTGCTGTCACCGCGCGGGTCACGCTGTTGCAGGACGGCAAGGTGCTCGGCCAGCGCACGTTCATCGCGCGCGCGCCGGCCAGTTCTTCCGACGCCGCGGGCGGTGCCCGCGCCCTGGCCGCCGCCAGCGATGACCTCGTCGCCCAGGTTGCGGCCTGGCTCGGCGTGCAGGCGCTCGTCGCCGCGCAATGAAGCGCCGGCAGCGCACGCTTCGAGGCGCTGCATGAGCGACAAACCCTGGCAGCGCCGCTCGTCGGCGCTTGCAAGACAGGCGCTCGCGCTCTATGCGGCGCTGATCGTCTACGGTTCGCTGTATCCGTTCACTGGCTGGCGCTCGCTCGGGCTCGGGCCGTTCGACTATCTGTTCGATCCGCTGCCGCAGTACCTGACGGCGTTCGATGTCGTGACCAACGTGCTCGGCTACATGCCGTTCGGCGCACTCGTCGTGCTGGCGGCGTACCCGCGCTGGAGAGGCGCGCTGGCTGTCGGGCTGGCGTTCGCGCTCGGCACCTTGCTGTCGGGCACGATGGAAGCGATTCAGACCTTTCTGCCGACGCGCGTCGCGTCCAATCTCGACCTGGCTGCCAACGTGCTGGGCGCCCTGCTCGGCGCGACGCTGATGTCGCCGGCGACCGGCATGCTGCTCGATCGCGGCGCGCTGCGGCGGCTGCGTTTCCTGTGGTTCGAGGACGACGCCGCGGAGCTGCTCGGGCTGACGCTGCTGTGGCCGTTTGCGACGATGTACCCCGCGCCGCGCCTCTTCAGCATCGGCGACTGGCCGCGCGAGCTGTGGCTGCGCTTCGATTCGACCATGCAGGACGCGCTGCTCGCATGGACGCCCGATCGGTGGCATGTGTCGTCGTGGCCTGCGCTCGTCGCGGGCTGGCTGCCCGACGAGGTCTGGGAAGCGGTGCTGACCGCGCTGAGCCTCTTCGCTGCCTGCACGCTGGCATCGCTGCCGATGCGTTCGCATGCGCCGCGTGTCAGACTGCTGCTCACCTTTATCGGCTTCACCCTGTTCGTGAAGGCCGGCGCGACGTTTCTGCAATCGCAAAGCGGCCTCGCGTTCGACTGGGCCACGCCGGGCGCGCTTGCCGGCCTTGTCGGCGGCACGCTAGCTGCGTTGCTCGCGCTCGCATTGCCGGCCACATGGCGCGTGATGCTCGCGGCTTGCGCGCTGATTCTTGCGCTCGTGTTCGGCAATCTGCTGCCGGTGAATCCGTATTTCGATGTCGTGCTCGCTGACTGGCGTCAGGGGCGGTATCTGCATTTCAACGGTCTGGCGCGCTGGCTCGCCTGGATGTGGCCGTACGCGGCGCTTGTCTGGCTGGCATTTTCGGTGGAGCGTGCGTGGCTCACGCGGCGGCGCGTGAGCGGCTGACGGGCCTGCTCGCTATAATCGACCGGACCCGGCAGGCCAGCGGACACAAGTGGATTCCCCCGAGCCTTCCAACTCTCTCAGTTTTCTCTCGCTGGACATCATGGATTCCTTCTACAAGTACCACGTGTTTTTCTGCCTCAACCAGCGTGAAGCTGGCGCGGAGCGCCCGAGCTGCGCGAACTGCAACGCCCAGGAGATGCAGGAGTACGCGAAGAAACGGGTGAAGAAGCTGGGGCTCGCGGGTCCCGGCCAGGTGCGCATCAACAAGGCCGGCTGCCTCGACCGGTGCGAGGAAGGGCCCACACTGGTGGTGTATCCCGAAGGCACCTGGTACACCTACATCGACGAGACGGATATCGACGAGATCGTCGATTCGCACCTCGTGAACGGGAAGGTCGTCGAACGTCTCAAAATCTGATCCGCACCATGAACGTCCATACCAGAAAATTCCTGATCGACGGGCCTGTCGGCAAGATCGAGGTCGCCGTCGACCTGCCCGACGACGTGCGCGAGAACGGCGCCGCGCCGCGTGGCATTGCGCTGGTTGCGCATCCGCATCCGCTTTTCGGCGGCACGATGGACAACAAGGTCGCGCAGACGCTCGCGCGCACGCTCGTGCAGCTGAACTATGTGACATACCGCTCGAATTTTCGCGGTGTCGGCGAGACCCAGGGCGAGCACGACAAAGGCATCGGCGAGCGTGACGATCTGCGCGCCGTGCTCGACTACATGCGTGCGCAACCGGGGCAACGCGATCTGCCCCTCGTGCTTGCGGGCTTTTCGTTCGGCACGTTCGTGTTGTCGCACGTTGCCGCGCGGTTGCGCGAGGAGGGCAGCGCGATCGAACGCATGGTGTTCGTCGGTACGGCGGCAAGCAACTGGGAAGTTGCGCCGGTTCCCGAAAACACGCTCGTGATTCACGGCGAAACCGACGAAACGGTGCCGATCGCGTCGGTCTACGACTGGGCGCGACCGCAGGAATTGCCGGTTGTCGTGATTCCCGGCGCCGAACATTTCCTGCATCGCAAGCTGCATATCCTCAAGCGCATCGTCAGCGACGCCTGGCGCTGAATCGCCCGCACGCACGATTCCGGGGTACAGGTACGCACGAAATGCAGATTTATCGACGTGGCTGCCGGCGGATTGTGGGGTTGCGGCGCGTATAATGAGCGCTCTTTTTTGGGCGCAGCGCCGCCCGCCCGGCTGATTGCGACGCTCGCATCGCCGGATGTCGGGCGCGCTGCGCGAACCGATCGCGTGGCCGGGAGTCCAATGGGCGCCGTACCGCCGAACCATGTTTCAGGCGCGACGCGCTCGCCGACCGGCTCTTCCAAACTCTGCGTGCCCCCGCGCGCGAAGCCTATTTTCTGCCCGAACCCATCCTATGCGTTTTTCCTCAGGCTTTCCGTCACTGACATCGTTTATCCCTTCTTCCCTCAGCCGCTCGGTGACGCTTGGCGCTGTGCTGCCCGCAACGCTGGTGGCAAGCACCGCGTTCGCGCAGGTGCCGCCGCCGGGCGTGAACGCACGCTCGTGGGTGCTGGTCGATGCCACCAGCAACCAGGTGCTCGCGTCGGGCAATGCCGATGAGCGCGTCGAACCGGCGTCGCTCACGAAGCTGATGACCGCCTATCTCGTTTTCGAAGCGCTGCAGACGAAGAAGATCTCGATGGATCAGACGATCAATCCGAGTGAAGCCGTGCGTCGCGTGCGTACCGACGAGTCGCGCATGTTCATCGAAGCGAACAAGCCTGTCACGGTTCACGACCTCGTGTACGGGATGATCGTGCAGTCCGGCAACGATGCGGCAATCGCGCTGGCTGAACTGGTCGGCGGCAGCGAGTCGCAGTTCGTCACCTTGATGAACGCCGAAGCGCAGCGCCTCGGCATGAAGCACACGCATTTCGCCGACGTGAACGGCATGCCCGATCCGCAGCACTACACGACGGCCGGCGACCTCGCGATCCTCTCCGCGCGCCTGATCCGCGATTTCCCCGACTACTACAACATCTTCTCGGTCCGCGAATTCACGTACAACAAGATCAAGCAGCCTAACCGCAACCGTCTGTTGTGGATCGATCCGACCGTCGACGGCCTGAAGACCGGCCACACGCAGGCGGCCGGCTATTGCCTGATCGCATCGGCGAAGCGCTCGCTGCCCGGCTCGCCGGACGCGTCGCGCCGTCTCGTCTCGGTGATGATGGGCGAGCAGAAGGAGCATGACCGCGTACAGGACAGCCTGAAGATGCTGAACTACGGCTACACGGCGTATGACGCGTTGCGCCTGTACAAGGCAGGTCAGGTGATCGAGACGCCGCGCGTCTACAAGGGCACGCAGGACAAGGTGAAGATCGGCGTGAAGGGCGACCAGTACATCACCGTGCCGAAGGGCCTGGGCGACAAGGTCAAGCCGCAGATCGAACGCATGGATCCGCTGATTGCGCCGATCGCCGACGGTCAGCAGGTGGGCACCGTGAAGCTCGTCGCCGATGGCAACACGCTCGCGCAATTCCCGATTGTCGCGCTGCAGGCGGTGCCGCAGGCCGGCGTTGTCGGTCGCGTGTGGGATTCGCTGGTGCTGATGTTCAACAAGAAGAAGTAAGCTTGGGGCTCGTGATCCCGCGTGCGGCGCGTTGCTGCGACCGACGCGGGATTGCGGCAGCCAATGCGCGTATCGAGCGGGTTGAAGACGCTGCCGGTTGCAGGTGCGGGCTGGCGGCCTGCTGGTCACAGGCGGTCAAGGCGCATGCATGAGTTGCAGGTCGCCGTGCTGGAAGGAGTGAAAGATGAGTCCGGTGAACGAATCACTGATTGAGTATCCCTGCGATTTCCCGATCAAGGTGATGGGGAAATCGCATCCCGATTTCGCCGACACGATCGTGACGGTGATCCGGCAGTTCGACAACGGTTTCGACGCGACGCGCATTGAAATGCGTCCGTCTAGCGGCGGCAACTACACGGGACTGACCGTGACGGTGCGCGCGCTGAATCGTGAGCATCTGGACGACATTTATCGGGCGCTGACCGGGCATCCGATGGTCAAGGTCGTGCTCTGACGGACCGGTGCGGTGCGCTCGCAGCGCCGCCCCTCACGGCTGGACGTGCAACCCGTCCGCCGTTCTACCCGTGCCCGGTCGCTCCGCGCAGGCACGTTCGAAAAGCAGCCTGAAGCGAGCCACTTCGTCGAAAACCCAGTTCCGGAATGCCTGCACGCGCGCCGTCTGCAACATTTGCGGCGTGCAGATGAAGTAGTACTGCCATGGGCTCGGGCCATCGACGTCGAACAGTCGCACAAGTCGGCCCGCCGCGATCTCGTGCATGGCGAGTGAGCGGCGCGTGAGCGCGACGCCCTGGCCGTCGATGGCCGCCTGCAGCAGATTCGACGAGTCCTGATACAGCACGCCGCGCTTCGGTTCCGGCCAGTCATTGAGTCCAGCGGCGTCGAACCAGGGTCGCCAGAGTTCGTCGTCCGAGCGCAGCAGCGGAACACTTGCCAGGTCGGCGGGCGTTTTTGGCAGGTTGCCGCCGTTGAAGTTCGGCGAGCAGGCCGGAAAGAAAATCTCTTCGAGCAGCAGTTCGACGTGCAGACCCGGGTACCGTCCGAATCCGAAACGGATTGCGACGTCGACGTCATCGCGCGCGAAATCGGTCAGCGCGTTTGTCGACAGGAGTTCCAGATCCCATTGCGGGTTCGCCTCGATGAAACTGCCGAGCCGCGGCGTCACCCAGCGCGCCGCGAACGACGTCAGCATCGACACGACGAGCCGCCGCTCGCGATCGCCGGCGCGAATCTGGCGAGTGGCGTCGGCGATCGCCGTCAGAGCGGAGCGTATCTGCGTCGCATAGCGCCGGCCGACGTCCGTCAACTGCACGCGCTTGCCGTCGCGGGCAAACAGCCTGACCCCCAGTTCCTCTTCCAGCGCACGGATCTGGTGGCTGACCGCGCCGTGAGTGACGAAGAGTTCGTCGGCCGCGCGCGAAAAGCTCTCGTGACGGGCAGCGGCCTCGAAGGCCTTGATCGCGTTCAACGCAGGGAGCTGTCGAAGGTCCATCGCAATATTTCTCACATAGCCGTGAAAATTGATCGTTTTACCGAAACCCTTGCCACGCCTACGATTGTAGCCATCAAAGCGACTTTTGGCGGAGCGGATCATGCGAGAAATTTCCTCTAGCATCACATTCGAAATCAAGGCCGGCGAAACAGTGCCGATGGTCGTGACGCGCAGCACGCAATTGAGGGCGTACGGCGGCTCGGTGTGGGTGACGCGCAGCGACGACGTCGAGGATTACTTCCTCGAAGCGGGGCATACGTTGCGGTTGCGGCGCGGGGAGCGGCTCTGGCTGAGCGTCGAGGGCAGCCCGCAGGCGCAACTGGCGTTCTCGGTGCCGAAGCGGGCAGACGAGCGGTGCCTGAACTGGTTTGCGCGGGTGGGAGAACGCTTCGGGGTCTGGCTGCGCCAGGGCTGGCGGACGGTTTAAGGGGGCCGCTATCCACGCGGGAGCCCGATAGCGGGCGGGCAGGTGTTCGGCGAGGCACGCCGGATTTCGGTAAACTGACGAAATCATGTGTGCCACGCCGGTTTCCCCGCCTTTGTTGTCTCCCGGTTCGACCGGGTCCGATCTGGCTGCCCAGGCCGCCGCCGATGCGCTTTCCATGGCTTCGAAGCCTCCGGTCAAGCTGCTCTGGCGCGGCGTCGAGCCTTATCAGACCAGCTTCGACGCCATGCGCGCCTTTACGGACGCCCGCAGCGCCGACACGTCTGACGAAATCTGGCTCGTCGAACACCCCCCTGTCTTCACGCTCGGCCAGGCTGGCGATCCGGCGCATCTGCTCGCCGTCGACAGCGGCATCCCGCTCGTCAAGGTCGATCGAGGGGGGCAGATCACGTATCACGGTCCAGGACAGGTCGTCGCCTATCTGCTGCTCGATTTGCGCCGTCGCAAGCTGATGGTGCGTGAACTGGTCACGCGGATCGAGGAGGCAGTGATCGAGACGCTCGCGGCGTATAATCTCGCCGGAGAACGCAAGACAGGCGCCCCAGGAATCTATGTGGCGCCGGGTCCGGACGCGGGGCTGCATGCAGGCGCGAAGATCGCAGCGCTCGGCCTGAAAATCCGCAACGGATGCAGCTATCACGGCGTGAGCCTGAATGTGAACATGGACTTGCAGCCGTTTCTGGCAATCAACCCATGTGGCTATGCAGGGCTTGAAACAGTCGATATGGCGACGCTCGGCGTTGCCGCCGGCTGGGAAGATGTAGCCCGCACGCTTGCAGCGCGCCTCACCGCAAACATCGACGGCACATCCGCGGCCGTCGCCCAACCACAGGCCGGTGCGCTCACCGCCTGACTGGATCGAACGAATGACTGACGTTACCGCGAACCTTGCAGGCACACCCTCTACCGATGCCGTCCCGGCTCCCGCCGCCTCGACCGTCTACGACGCCACCGCAAAACAGAAGGCGCAGGCCAAGACCGCGCGTATCCCGATCAAGATCGTTCCGATCGAAAAGCTGAAGAAGCCAGACTGGATCCGCGTGAAAGCGGCGACCGGCAGTTCGCGCTTTTACGAGATCAAGCAGATCCTGCGCGAGCACAATCTGCATACCGTCTGCGAAGAGGCGAGCTGCCCGAACATCGGCGAATGCTTTGGCAAGGGCACCGCGACGTTCATGATCATGGGCGACAAGTGCACGCGTCGCTGCCCGTTCTGCGATGTCGGTCACGGCCGTCCCGACCCGCTCGATGCGGAAGAACCGGGCAACCTCGCGCGCACGATCGCCGCGCTCAAGCTGAAGTACGTGGTGATCACGAGCGTCGACCGCGACGATCTGCGCGACGGTGGCGCTGCACACTTTGTCGAATGCATCCGTCAGACGCGCGAGTTATCGCCGGAAACCCGCATCGAAATCCTGACGCCGGACTTCCGCGGCCGTCTCGATCGCGCGATCGGCATTCTGAACGCCGCGCCGCCCGACGTGATGAACCACAATCTCGAAACGGTGCCGCGTCTGTACAAGGAAGCGCGTCCCGGTTCGGACTACGCGCATTCGCTGAAGCTGCTGAAGGACTTCAAGGCGCTGCATCCGGATGTCGCCACTAAATCCGGTCTGATGGTCGGCCTCGGCGAGACGGAAGAGGAAATCCTGCAGGTGATGCGCGACCTGCGCGCGCACGACGTCGACATGCTGACGATTGGCCAGTATCTGCAGCCGTCGGAACATCACCTCCCGGTTCGCGCCTATGTGCATCCGGACACGTTCAAGATGTATGAGGAAGAGGCCTACAAGATGGGCTTCACGCATGCGGCGGTCGGCGCAATGGTGCGCTCGAGCTACCACGCCGACCTGCAGGCGCATGGAGCAGGCGTGGTCTGATCCTGCTGCTGTGCTTTCTTGATGGAAGACGCGAAGCCCGCACTCGTGCGGGCTTCGTCGCCTGGACGGGCATAGGGCTCGCAAGCGCAGCGAGCCTTACGGACGGATTTCACCCCGGAGAGTTTTTCGCCGATGCACCGATTTAACAATCGTTGACTTTGATCCGCACGACGTCGCCCGTAATATCGACGTGTGGGTTTTGCGACAGGACCGACCGACCTCAGGGAGCCCACTGCCAGAAGTCTCCAACTCCTCTTGAAGAGCCTTCCCACCACGAGGAAGGCTTTTTTTTGCCCGCTGCCGTCCAGAATCTCCGACGCCCGGATTCCGGATTTCCGGAAACCCGGACGCCCCCGCGCTTGTCCTGCAGAGAAACCCTTAAAAATCAAGGGCAAACGCCCGGCTCAAAGCTGGCATCGACCTTGCAGAGTAGAAGTCGTGGCCGCAACGGCCCCACAACTACAGCAAGGAGACAACCGATGTCCGAATTCCCTTCCCGGCACGTCTGAACTCATCGTCTTGTCGCGGCCCGGCTGCCGTGTACAGGCGACGTCCATTCGTCCCCCTGATGCGCGCCGTCGCAGGTCACTGGCTCACACCCATACCGCAGGAACCATCGTGAAAAAACCTATCCATAAAGTGCTTTACATCCAGGTGATCGTCGCGATCATCATCGGCATCATCCTGGGACACTACTGGCCCAACCTCGCCGTCGAAATGAAACCGCTCGGCGACGGCTTCATCAAGCTGATCAAGATGGTGATCGGGCCGATCATCTTCTGTACGGTGGTGACCGGCATCGCCGGCATGGAAGACATGAAGAAGGTCGGGCGCGTCGGCGGCAAGGCGTTGCTGTACTTCGAAATCGTCTCGACTTTCGCGCTGGTGCTTGGCCTGATCGCAACGCACGTGCTGCGACCGGGTGCCGGCTTCAACATCGATCCGTCCACGCTCGACAGCTCGGCAGTCGCATCGTACGCCGCGAAGGCGCATGGTCAGTCGACGGTCGACTTCCTGATGCACATTATCCCGGACACGATTTCGTCGGCATTCGCGCAAGGCGAGATCCTGCAGATCCTGCTGGTTGCGCTGCTGTTCGGCGCGGTGCTCGCGACGGCTGGTGAGAAGGGCAAGGTCGTCACAAACTTCATCGATGGTCTCGCGCACATCCTGTTCGGCATCGTGCGCATCATCACGAAGCTCGCGCCGATCGGCGCGTTCGGCGCGATGGCGTTCACGATCGGCAAGTACGGCATCGGCTCGCTGATTCCGATGCTCAAGCTGATCGGCACGTTCTATCTGACCTCGATCGTGTTCGTGATCGTCGTGCTCGGCGCAATTGCGCGCATGGTGGGCTTCAACATCTTCCGCTTCGTGGCGTACATCAAGGAAGAGCTGCTGATCGTGCTCGGCACGAGCTCGTCGGAAGCCGCACTGCCGCAACTGATGCTGAAGCTCGAAAAGCTCGGCTGCTCGCGCTCCGTGGTGGGTCTCGTGGTACCGACCGGGTATTCGTTCAACCTCGACGGCACCAACATCTACATGACGATGGCCGTGCTGTTCATCGCCCAGGCGACCAACACCGATCTCACGTGGACGCAGCAGTTGACGCTGCTCGCTGTCACCATGCTGACCTCGAAGGGCGCGAGCGGCGTGACGGGCGCAGGCTTCATCACGCTCGCTGCAACGTTGGCGGTCGTGCCGACGATTCCGCTGTCGGGCATGGTGCTGATTCTCGGCATCGACCGCTTCATGAGCGAATGCCGCGCGCTGACGAACATCGTCGGTAACGGTGTCGCGACGGTGGTCGTGGCGGCGTGGGAAAAGGAACTGGACCGCGCGAAGCTGCGCTCGGCGATTCACGGCGAAACGCCGGTCACCGAAAGGGCCGGAGCCTGATGCAATGAAGGCGGCGGGGCGCGTCGCGCCGCCGTCCACCCAACAGACGGACGGTGCGGCGCGATATGCCACAATAGTCGAACCCCATCGACTGGACTCTCCCACCGTGACGCGCCGCCTGCTGATCCTCTTCGCGCTCGTCGCAGGGCTTGTCGCGGCGTGCGGCCTCACGTGGACCATCACCTGGCAGCACGGCATCGACAATCTTCGGCGCAACGCCGCGGCGCGTGTCGATCGCACGACGAGCGCGCTCAAGAGCACGCTCGATCGCTACGAATCGCTGCCGTATCTGCTGGCTGGACATCCGTTCGTGCAGGAGGTGCTCGATGCGCCGACGCCAGCCGGTGTCGAGCGGGCGAACCGCTACCTCGAAGACCTCAACCGGCGCGCACGGGCGACCTCCACCTACATCATCCGCGCCGACGGCATCTGCGTTGCGGCCAGCAACTGGAACGCTCCGGACAGCTTTGTCGGCGCCGAATACCGCTTCCGGCCGTATTTCGTCGATGCGATGAAAGGAGGCGTCGGGCGCTTCTTCGGCATCGGTACGATCTCGCAGGTGCCAGGCTACTTCATTTCGCAACCTGTACTGCACGATGGACGGATCGTCGGCGTCGCGGTCGTGAAACTCAATCTCGAATGGTTTCCGGGCGCGGATGCCTCCGAGCCGCTGATCGTCACCGACGACCACGGCGTGATTTTTCTATCATCAGTGCCGGCGTGGAAATATCACACGGTCCGCCCGTTGTCGGGCGCGATCGCCGATACGATCTGGCAGACGCGACAGTACGCGCAGCAGCCGATCGCACCGCTGCCGGTGACGATCGAACGCACGCTGGAGGGCGGCGCGCAGATCGTGCGCGTGGGCGGCGGGCGAATCGCACCGCGCTATCTGGCAACGCGCCGCGCATTGGGTGAGCCGGACTGGCATCTGATTACGATGGCGTCGGTGGATCCGGTCAATCGGGATGCGCGCAACGCGACGATCGTGACCGGTTTCGGCTACGTGTCGCTGTGCCTGCTCGCGTTCTACTGGCGTATGCGCCGCGCGCGCGTGCGCGAGATGGTGCGCAGCCGCGCGCTGCTGCAGAAGGCCTATGCCGAACTGAACCGGCGCGTGGCCGAACGTACGTCGGACCTGTCCCAGGCCAACGAGCAGCTGAAGAAGGAAGTGAGCGAACGCACGCGCGCCGAGCAGGAGCTTCGCGCGGCGCACGACGAACTGATCCAGGCAAGCAAGCTCGCGGCGCTCGGACAGATGGCCGCCGGCATCACGCACGAACTGAACCAGCCGCTCGCGGCACTCCGCAGTTTCTCCGACAACACGCGCGTCTTCCTCGAGCGGGGCGATGAGGCGTCGGCGCGCGAGAATCTCGAAGCGATTGCCGCGCTCACCGAACGGATGGGCAAGATCACGAACCAGCTGAAGCTGTTCGTGGGCCGCGCGCGGCCGCGCAGCGCGCGTGCGCCGATCGCGCGGGCGCTGCCCAATGTGCTGGCGTTGTTGCAGAAGCGCTTGCAGGATGTCACGGTCGATCTGTCGCTGTTCGATGCGCAGACGGGGCACCGCGAAACTTTTGACGTCAGCGCCGATCATCCCGTCCTGGTCGCGCACTGCGACGAACTGCGTCTCGAGCAGGTGCTGATCAACCTGCTCGGCAACGCACTCGATGTGATCGTCGGCACGCCGTCACCGCGCATCGCGATCGATATCGAAGTGTCCGATGCGACGCTTCTGATCTCTGTGCGCGACAACGGTCCAGGCATTGCGGATGACGTCCTGCCGCGCCTCTTCGAACCGTTCTTTACGACGAAGGAAATGGGGCAGGGACTAGGGCTCGGGCTGGCGATTTCGTCGTCGATCGCGCGCGACTGCGGCGGCTCGCTGCTTGCACGAAACGCGCCGGAAGGTGGGGCGGTATTCATCCTGACGCTGCGCCGCGCGCACGTGCACGCGCCGGATACGCTTACATCGGGCTCCTGAATTCAGGTGGCAAAAACATGAGCAACAATGGTTTGCAGGTGCTGTACATCGAGGATGACGAACTCGTGCGGCGCGCGAGTGTTCAGAGTCTGCAGCTTGCCGGCTTCGAGGTCACCGGGCACGCGTCGGTCGAATCCGCCGGGCGGGCGATCAGCGCGGATTTTCCGGGCGTGATTGTCAGCGATATCCGGCTGCCGGGTGCAAGCGGGCTCGATCTGCTGGCGCAATGCCGCGAGCGTGCGCCTGATGTGCCGATCATTCTCGTCACCGGTCATGGCGACATTTCGATGGCCGTGCAGGCGATGCGCGACGGTGCATACGACTTCATCGAAAAGCCGTTTGCGTCGGAAAGGCTGATCGAAACTGTTCGGCGCGGGCTCGAACGGCGCAAGCTCGTGCTGGAAAACCTCGCGCTGCGGCGCGAGCTTGCGGGACAGAACGTGGTGGCGCCCGGCATCATCGGACGCAGCCCGGCGATCGAACAGATCCGCCGTCTGATCGCGAATGTGGCGCCGACGGATGCGTCCGTGCTGATCAATGGCGACACCGGCGCCGGCAAGGAGCTGATCGCACGCAGCCTGCATGAGCTGTCGCCGAGACGCGACAAGCCGTTCATCGCAGTGAATTGCGGCGCGCTGCCGGAGCCGATGTTTGAGTCGGAGATGTTCGGCTACGAGCCAGGCGCGTTTACGGGGGCGGCAAAACGTCGCATCGGCAAGCTCGAACATGCATCGGGTGGCACGCTGTTTCTCGACGAAATCGAAAGCATGCCCCTCGCGTTGCAGGTGAAGCTGTTGCGCGTGCTGCAGGATGGCGTGCTGGAACGGCTAGGTTCGAACCAGCCGATACATGTGAATTGTCGGGTGGTCGCGGCGGCGAAGGGTGAGATGACGGAGCATGTCACGGCTGGCACCTTCCGTCGGGATTTGCTGTACAGGTTGAACGTGGTGACGATCGCGCTGCCGCCGCTGTCTGAGCGTCGCGAGGACATCCTGCCGCTCTTCGAGCATTTTCTGCTGGACGCCGCCGTGCGTTATCAACGACCGGCTCCGATCCTGACCGACCGGCAGCGCTCCAGCCTGATGCAGCGCGAATGGCCGGGCAACGTGCGCGAACTGCGTAACGCCGCCGACCGCTTCGTGCTTGGCGTGGCCGACGATCCGGTCGCCACGTCGGCCGACGATGCTGAGGCGCAATCGCTCAAGGAGCGCGTCGAGCAGTTCGAGCGGGCAGTGATTGCGGAGGCGCTGGAGCAGACAGGCGGTGCAGTGGCAGTCGCGGCGGACCGGTTGCAGCTGGGAAAAGCGACGCTCTACGAAAAGATCAAGCGATACGGCCTGGCGGCGAGAGGTGAAGGCGAGAGGTGAGACGAAGGAGAGGCGGGTGAAACCCGATCGCGGTGGCGGAACTCGTGCCACCGCGCCGGTTTGATTTCTACTGGTGAATTGCGATGGCCACGAGCTCAGGTGGCCAGTGCCTTTTCAAGCAACTGGTCGAGTTCGCCGAACTCCGGCTCACCGACATAACGCTTCAGGATCTTGCCGTTGCGGTCGATCACGAACGTGGTTGGCGTCAACTGGACATTGCCGAACTGCTTTGCCGCCGAGCCGTCGTCCATTGCGACCTTGAACGGCAGTTGACGCGTTTCAGTGTAGTTGGTCACGTACATCGGCGCGTCGTAATTCATCGCGACTGCGACGAATTCAAGGCCTTTACCCTTGAAGCGGTTATACGTGTTGACCATCTGCGGCATTTCTTTCATGCAGGTATCGCAGCTCGTCGCCCAGAAGTTGACGAGATAGACCTTGCCTTTCAGGTCGGCCGTCGACACTTTCTGACCGGACAGCAGCGTAAACGTGGCATCGGGCACGTGCTGCTGGCTGCCGAACGCGAAATAGCCGGCGATCGCGATCGCACCGGCGACAACCGCCATTGCAATGTAGCGGATCGGGCTGGTACGCCTGGAAATGGGGGTAGGGCTCATGTACAGACCTCTTGGAGCGCGGACAACACGCGAAATGCAGCGTTCGTATTGTAGCGTTAAACCCGCCCGGCGGCAGGGCGCAGTCGGACGGCGGATAATAGGGTTTTAATCCTGTCGTTCGCCCGTCTTAAGTCTCATGCGCCGATCTGCTTTCCGTTTGCTTTTTCCGTTTTCCCGTCGCCTTGTCTCTCTTTTCCGTCCCTGTGCCCCTCTGCGTCTGCCCGCCACGTTGCGGGCGGCCGTTGGCGCGTGCCTGGCCGGCGCGGTGTTGATCGCCTGCACGCCGACCTTCGACTGGCGCACGATCATGAATGACGATCAGGGTTACACCGTGGATCTGCCGGCAAAACCGTCGGTCGACGAACGGCAGATCGACATTGGCGGCACGCCGGTGAAGATGAGCATGCAAACGGCCGAAGCCGGCGAAGTGGTGTTTGCGGTCGGCACCATCACGCTGCCGGGCGACGATCCGCAGGCGCAGCACACCGCGCTCGAATTCCTGCGCACGGGGCTCGCGCGAAACCTGGGGGCTGCACCCGATTCGCATGCGACCCAGATTCCCCTTGCTGCGGGCGGGCAGGTTCCCGGCATCGAAATGACGTTCGCCGGCAAGGCGGGCCCGAGGCTGGAACCGCGGACGATGCACGCCCGGATTGTCGCGCGTGGACGGCATGTCTACCAGGCGGTGGTGATCGCTGGCAAGGAGCCGCCGCCCGAACAGGTCGACCAGTTTTTCGAGTCGTTCAAACTGTTCTAAACGAGTCTCTTCGGCGTCGCCGAAGACTGCACGAGCGCAAATCGCAGTGAAAGTTCCTTCGCAGGATATGGCGCTAATCAACGGATTTCATGGCGCTTTTTCTGTTACCCACAGGACCTGTGGATAACATTGTTGAAAACTATGTGCGTTACCCCGCAAAAGCCCGTCCCGTGGGCATTCTGTTAGTTTGCACGCGATCTCGGCAAATTGAATAAGTCAATTAAATCAATGACTTTTCTCTAAAGCCTCACATGTACCTTTCAGATGTATCAGGATTTGTCTGGGTCGCGCATATGTGAATAAGTCAAGTCTTGACAGCCGTTTTTTTCTTCACACCAATGAAAATACGCGCCGGTACTGGATGGCCTCTGCGATCTGACCTGCATCCGGAATGTCGCTGTCGGCCAGATCGGCGATCGAGCGCGCCACTTTCAGCACCCGGTAGTAAGCACGCGCTGACCAGCCGAAACGCTCGCCAGCTTCCCGTAACAGGGTTTCGCCGGCCGGAGCGGGTCGGCAGACCTCGTCAGCTTCGCGTCCGCTTAGCTCGCGATTGGTTTTGCCCTGGCGGTGCAACTGCCGTTCGCGCGCAGCGCTGACGCGATCGGCGATGGCGGCGCTCGGCTCACCGGGTTCTGCTGCACGTGCGGACAATTCGGCTGGCGTTAGAGCGGGAATCTCGATTTGAATGTCGATGCGGTCGAGCAGCGGCCCCGACACCTTGCGCAGATAGCGCGCCGCGATTTCTGGCGTGCAACGGCAGCGGCCATTGGGGTCGCCCCGCCAGCCGCACGGACAGGGGTTCATGGCCGCGATCAGCTGGCACGCCGCGGGAAAGTCCGCCTGCAAGGCCGCGCGGGAGATGGTGATGCGCCCGGCTTCCAGCGGCTCGCGCAGGGTTTCGAGTACGTGGCGATCGAATTCAGGTAGCTCGTCGAGGAACAAGACTCCCAGATGCGACAGCGTGATTTCTCCCGGCTGCGGCGGATTGCGACCACCGACGAGCGCCGCGGCACTCGATGAGTGATGAGGTGCCCGGAACGGCCGCTGGCGCCATTGCGCTGGCGAAAAGCCGGACATGCTCGCCGACAGCAGCGCAGCGGAGGTGAGCGCTTCGTCATCGGTCATCGGCGGCAGCAGGCCCGGCAGGCGCGCTGCGAGCATCGATTTGCCGGCACCGGGCGGGCCGACCATCAACATGTGATGGCCGCCCGCCGCTGCAACTTCCAGCGCCCGGCGCGCGCCGCGCTGGCCGATCACTTCCGCCATGTCAGGTTGCGCGGTAGCGGCCACCAAAGGGCAATCGGGCGGACGACGCGGTGAGAGCCGCGCATCAGGCTCACCGGCGAGGTGGGCGCACAACGACGGCAGATCGTCTGCGCCATAGACGTCGACACCCGGCACGAGCGCGGCCTCGGCAGCGCTGCCCGCCGGCAGATAGAGTTCAGGTGTGGGCTGCCCTTGCTGGCTGGCGCGTGCCGTGCCGCACGCCATGGCGAATGCTCCGCGCATTGGCCGCAGCGCGCCCGTCAACGAGAGTTCGCCGGCGAACTCGCGCTGGTTCAGTGATTCGACGGGAAGCTGTCCGCTCGCCGCCAGAATGCCGAGCGCGATCGGCAGATCGAAACGGCCGGATTCCTTCGGCAGGTCAGCTGGCGCAAGATTGACGGTGATGCGCCGGACAGGAAAATCGAAGCTGCAGTTCTGCAGCGCGGCGCGTACGCGTTCGCGGCTTTCCCGGACTTCGAGGTCCGGCAGCCCGACAATCGAAAAAGAGGGTAATCCGTTGGCGAGGTGAACCTCGACCGTAACTTCCGGCGCGCGGCCAGAGGCCGGCGCGCGACTGCGCACCACCGCAAGCGACATGTTTTCTCCCCGTCGGACGGCGCGCTTTCGCGCGCAGTCCCCTAAACCCTGGAACGCAGATACGCTGAAAACGTCGCGGCTCGCCTGCCGTGATGCCCAGTTCTTCAGTCAGAGTGCGTGTTCAGGATGTTTGCGTCACCGGCAGCTTCTGCTCGAGTTCGGCGACGCGCCGCTCGAGTTCTTCCAGACGCGTGCGGGTCCGCACGAGCACCTGGGTCTGGGTATCGAATTCCTCCCGCGTGACGAGATCGAGCTTCGAGAAGCCTTGCGAGAGCATCGCCTTGACGTTGCGTTCGACATCCTTCGCCGGCGAGTTCTTGAGCAGGTCGCTCACGCGTGCCTGCAGATCGTTGAAGACCTCATTCGGTTGTTTCATTGCTTTCCCCTTGGTTGCACAAAAAAAGTGCATAAGTCGTTAGGTCTGTGCTCCGCGCCATGCGATGGGCGAATCTGGTGCATGAGTGGCTGCGCTTCCAGCCCGGATGAGCGCGTTTGGTGCGCTTTCCAGCCCGTAGAGCCTGCGGACACTCTAGCAACGATCCACGCCGCGCGCCACCGTGCCCCGCCGACGTTGGCCATGCGGCCAGGGCCGCGCGCAAACGTTAAGCCACCTTTCTGTTCACTTGCACGTTCGCGACATGGCATGCGAGTTGCTGTTACTGCCCCGCGCGCTCTGCCGGGCAACGTTGCCGACAGCGCATCGATGCGGTTCCGGGTGTAGCCGCATATCGAAGCAGAGGCACACGCACACAAGGTTTACGCAACCACAGCGAGGATTTCATGAAACTCATTACCGCAATCATCAAGCCGTTCAAGCTCGATGAGGCGCGCGAAGCCTTGTCGGCCATCGGCGTCTCAGGCATCACGGTGACTGAAGTGAAAGGCTTTGGGCGTCAGAAAGGCCATACCGAGCTGTACCGGGGTGCCGAGTATGTCGTCGATTTCCTGCCGAAGGTGAAGATCGAGGCAGCCGTCTCGGACGACATCGTCGACCAGGCGATCGAGGCTCTCGAACGTGCCGCGCGCACCGGAAAGATCGGCGACGGGAAGATTTTCGTCACGCCGATCGAACAAGTGATTCGGATTCGCACCGGGGAGACCGGCGCGGACGCTCTGTAATAAAAAACAGCGACAAGAGGAAATAGAGATGCGCAAATTATTGATGTCCCTGTTGATGGCCGGTTCGCTGATGGCGGGCGGTATCGGCGCCGCCCTTGCGGACGATGCATCCGCGCCTGCAGCTGCCTCGGCAGCCGCTTCCGACACGGCGGCCAGCGCGCCGGCGCCGGACGCTTCGGCGGCAGCACCAGCCGCCGCTGCGGCTTCGGCACCGGCGGCCGATGCATCGGCCGCCGCGGCCGCGAGCGGCGCCGCTCCGGCTTCCGAAGCTGCTCCGGCAGCACCGACCGCGCCGTTCTCGGTCGATTCGTCGAAGATCAACTCGGGCGACACCGCCTGGATGCTGACCTCCACCGCGCTCGTGCTGTTCATGACGATCCCGGGCCTCGCGCTCTTCTACGGCGGGATGGTCCGCAAGAAGAACGTGCTCGCGACGCTGATGCAAAGCTTCGCGATCACCTGTCTCGTCACGGTCGTCTGGACGGTGGTGGGCTACAGCCTCGCGTTCACGCCGGGCAGCTCGTTCCTGGGCGGCTTCTCGCGGGTCTTCCTCGCGGGCATGAACTACATCCACGGCGACAAGGCCACGACGCTGACCGTCAGCCATCTGGCCCCGACGATCCCGGAGACGGTCTACTTCGTCTACCAGATGACGTTCGCGATCATTACGCCGGCCCTGATCACGGGTGCGTTTGCTGACCGCATGAAGTTCTCGTCGATGCTGGTGTTCATGACGCTGTGGTCGATCGTCGTCTACTCGCCGATCGCTCACATGGTCTGGGAACCGAGTGGCTGGCTGGCTGCCGCAGGCATCCTCGACTTCGCAGGCGGCACGGTGGTGCACATCAACGCCGGTATCGCGGGTCTGGTCTGCTGTCTCGTGCTCGGCAAGCGTGTTGGCTACGGCAAGGACACGATGGCACCGCACAACCTGACGCTGACGCTGATCGGTGGCGCGATGCTGTGGGTGGGCTGGTTCGGCTTCAACGCGGGTTCGGCAGTGGCGGCTGATGGCCGTGCCGGTTTCGCGATGCTGGCAACGCAGGTTGCGACGGCCACGGCGGCTCTCGGCTGGATGTTCGCTGAATGGATCGCGAAGGGTAAGCCTTCGGTGCTCGGCATCGTGTCGGGTGCGGTGGCAGGTCTCGTGGCGATCACGCCGGCATCGGGCTTCGTCGGTGTGGGAGGCTCGCTCGTGATCGGTGTGGTGGCAGGCGTGGTCTGCTTCTGGTCGGCTTCGTGGCTCAAGCACAAGCTCGGTTACGACGACTCGCTCGACGCGTTCGGCGTGCACTGCATCGGCGGCATCGTGGGCGCGCTCCTGACGGGTGTGTTCGCAGTCAAGGACATCGGCGGCTCGGACGGCAGCATCGTCCTGCAGGCCAAGGGCGTCCTGACGACGCTGATCTACAGCGGCGTGGTCAGCTTCATCCTGCTGAAGGTCATCGACATGGTCATGGGTCTGCGCGTGACGGAAGAAGAAGAACGCGAAGGCCTCGATGTGGTTCTGCATGGCGAAAGCGTGGAATAACGCAAGAGGTAATTCGACACGCGCTGGTATGTAAGGTATAAGCACAGCGACTTTGGCCCGCCTCACGGCGGGCTTTTTTCTTTGCAGTCCGCGTCGTAAACGGTGAGAATTTACGTCTATCGCTGTTATGGCGAGAACGTGTCCGCGTCCGGGCTTGCGATCGGAGAAACCGTCCCCAGATGGCCAGAGCGTTTGCTCTACAATCTTTTTTCTCCAGTCTGCGAGTGATCAATGGTTCCGCACCTAGTTACGGCGTTAAACGGCCCGCTGCTCGACCTCGAGCGGAAGATCCTCGACGCTACGCCTGCCATCGAACGCTGGTTCCGCCTCGAATGGCAGGAACACACGCCGCCGTTTTATTGCTCCGTCGATCTGCGTAACGCCGGCTTCAAGCTGGCGCCGGTCGACACCAATCTTTTTCCCGGCGCGTTCAACAACCTGCCGCAGGAAGTGCTGCCGCTCGCCGTGCAGGCCGCGATGGCATCGATCGAAAAGATCTGCCCCGACGCGAAGAACCTGCTGGTGATCCCCGAGCGTCATACTCGCAACGCCTTTTATCTCGAGAACGTCGCGCGGCTCGCGACGATCATGCGCCAGGCCGGTCTTAACGTCCGCTTCGGGACGCTCGATGAAAATGTCGCCGGGCCGGTTACGATTGCCCTGTCGGACGGGCAGAAGCTTGTACTCGAGCCGCTCGAGCGCTCGCAGCGCCGGCTCGGGTTGAAGAATTTCGATCCGTGCTCGATTCTGCTGAACAATGATCTTTCGGGGGGCATTCCGCCGATCCTCGAAAATCTCCACGAGCAGTACCTGCTTCCGCCGCTGCACGCGGCCTGGGCGGTGCGCCGCAAGTCGACGCACTTCTCCTGTTACGACGACGTCGCGAAGAAATTCGCGAAAATGGTCGAGATCGATCCGTGGATGATCAATCCGTACTTCGCGCACGTCGAAGGCGTCGATTTCCAGGCGCGCACGGGCGAAGAGGCGCTGGCCGACGCGATCGACGGCGTGCTCAAGAAAATCGCCAGGAAGTACCGCGAGTACGGTATTTCCGAGCGACCGTACGTCGTGATCAAGTCGGATGCAGGGACTTACGGCATGAGCGTGATGACCGTGCACGATGCGTCGGAAGTTGCCGCGCTCACGAAGAGCGAACGCGCGAAAATGGCCGCCACCAAGGATGGCCTCGAAGTGCACGACGTGATCGTCCAGGAAGGCGTGTATACGTTCGAGCGTATCGGTGACGAAGTCGCGGAGCCAGTCGTGTACATGATCGACCGGTACGTGGTCGGCGGTTTCTACCGCGTCCACGGCAGCCGTGAACGCGACCAGAACCTGAACGCGCCCGGTATGCACTTCGTGCCGCTCGGTTTCGAACACACGGCGCTGCCGGACGCGCACGCGAAGCCGGGTGCGGCGCCGCCGAACCGCTTCTACATGTATGGCGTGGTGGCGCGGCTTGGTCTGCTGGCCGCGTCGGTGGAACTCGAAAAGACGGATCCGGAAGCGATCCAGGTCTGAGTCCGGGCTTTAGCAATACGGGCGCGCGGGTTGGCGGGCGGGCGAGACGCCGCCCGGCGCGCCGTTCAACGATCAACGTTCAACGCGAGGCCCGCACGGGCGCATCAGGACCTTCATGGACATTCTTTTTATCGCCGACCCGCTCGAGCGCTTCAAGATCTACAAGGATTCGACGTACGCGATGATGGCCGAAGCCGCGCGGCGCGGCCACACGCTGTGGGCGTGCGAGCCGCAGCATCTGGCGTGGACTGGGGGCGATGTCGAGGCGAACGCGCAGCGCTTTGCAATCGTCGGAGATCAGGCGGATTTGAAGCGCGAAACGTGGTTCGCGGCGGAGCCGGCCAGCGCCCGCTCGCTGAAAAGCTTCGGCGCTGTGCTGATGCGCAAGGATCCGCCGTTCGACATGGAGTACGTCACGTCGACGTGGCTCCTCGAGATGGCCGAACGCGGTGGCGCACGCATCTTCAACAAGCCACAGGCGATCCGCGATCACTCGGAGAAACTCGCGATCGGCGAATTCCCGCAGTTTGTCGCGCCGACGCTCGTCACCCGTGATGCGGCCCGTCTGCGCACATTTCACGCCGAGCATGGCGACGTGATCCTGAAACCACTCGACGGCATGGGCGGCATGGGCGTGTTCCGCGTGAAGGCGGACGGCATGAACCTTGGCTCGATCGTCGAAATGCTGAGCCACGACGGCGCGCGCTCGGTGATGGCGCAGAAGTTCATCCCGGAAATCAAGACCGGCGACAAGCGTATTCTGCTGATCGGTGGGCAGCCGGTGCCGTACTCGCTTGCGCGGATTCCGCAGGGTAATGAAGTGCGCGGCAATCTGGCGGCAGGCGGACTGGGCGTTGCGCAACCGCTTACCGCGCGCGATCGCGAGATCGCCGAAACGCTTGCGCCAGTGCTGGCGGCGCGCGGTCTGCTGCTGGTTGGGCTGGACGCCATCGGCGACTGGCTCACTGAGGTGAACGTCACGAGCCCGACGTGTTTTCGCGAGATCATGGATCAGACCGGCTTCGACGTCGCGGCGATGTTCATCGATGCGCTGGAGCGCGCCGCGGCCTGATCGCCCAAAAGGGGCGCCGCAGGCATTTCCGATGAGTTGGCGGCATGCTGAACGGCGACTCTTTGACGGCCGTGCGCGAACGCGCCGAAAGCAGGAAAATGGTGCTGTTACAATGCCCGGTCTACCGATTTCCAGCCGTTTTTTCGCTGTATTACTGACATGGCAGGCATTCTGATCATTGCGCATGCCCCGTTCGCGACCGCGCTTCGGGAGTGTATTGCCCACATTTATGGCGGCTTGCCCGCGCGCATCGGCGTGATCGACGTGATGCCCGACTGCGATCCTGCCGAAGTCATTGCGTTCGCGCACGCCGAAATCGAGCGTCTGAAGGAAGAGAACGGCGCACTCGTGCTGACCGACATGTTCGGCGCAACGCCGGCGAATATCGCCGCGCGACTGTCGTCGGTACCTGACGTGCGTGTGCTTGCCGGGGTCAACCTGCCGATGCTCGTGCGTGCTGTCTGTTACCGGGCGACGCCGCTCGATACACTCGTCGACAAGGCGCTTGCCGGTGCGACCAAGGGTATCCACGCCGTCGGTCCGACGACTCCCGCACCCGTTGCCTGTTCAACCGACTGCCTGCCCGCGCTGCCGCCTGGCGCGAATCCTGTCTAGCTCCTTTCTCTCACCTATCAACCCGCGCTTCGGAACATCAGATGCTGCAAAAAGAAACGACCATTGTGAACAAGCTGGGGCTGCACGCGCGCGCCTCGGCGAAACTGACGCAACTCGCGGGAAACTATCAGGCGGAAATCTGGATGAGCCGCAACGGTCGCCGTATCAATGCGAAGAGCATCATGGGGGTGATGATGCTGGCCGCGGGCATCGGCAGCACGGTGACGATCGAAACCGAAGGGCCGGACGAAACCGAAGCGATGGACGCCCTGCTCAAACTGATCGCCGACAAATTCGGCGAAGGACAGTGACACATCGGTTGTACGCCGTTTGTATGGCGCACACGTCCGAACGCCGCGCTCGACGCGGCGTTTTTTTTGTTCCACCACAATCGGGAGTCGCGTTGTGACACGTCAGTTTGACTGTCGTGTGGCACGATCGACCTACCCCGGCGGGCTGTGGGCATTGCGCGGTCTTGAGATTCGCGTGTTCTGAATCGTATACACAGGATTCGGCGATGCTGCACTGCACGCAGTCACACGAGGCCGCGGAATTTATAATGACCGTCGGGGTCTGAGAGCAGTGCAGCGGTTTGCCGCGGCATTACACAACTAGAGGAGGTGCGCGTGTCGTTCACGCTGCATGGAATTCCCGTGTCACGCGGTATCGCCATCGGGCGGGCTTATCTGATCGCCCCGGCTGCACTCGACGTGGACCACTATCTGATCGAACACGCCCAGATCGAGGGCGAGATCGAGCGCTTTCGTACGGCCCAGCAACTCGTGCATGTCGAACTCGACGCACTGCGCGCCGACCTCGCCGCTGACGCGCCCAGCGAAATGGGCGCCTTCATCAACGTGCACACCATGATCCTGAACGACGCGATGCTCGTCCAGGAAACGATCGACCTCATCCGCACGCGCCGCTACAACGTCGAATGGGCGCTCACGGAGCAACTCGAGCGCCTGTCGCGCCATTTCGACGATATCGAAGACGAATACCTGCGCGAGCGCAAGGCCGACATCCAGCAGGTGGTCGAGCGGGTGCTGAAGGCACTTGCGGGCGCTTCGACTTCGACGCTGCCGGATGGCGTCCACGGCGCCTGCAGCGAGATGATCGTCGTCGCGCACGATATTGCGCCCGCCGACATGCTGCAGTTCAAGACGCAAACGTTCCAGGGCTTCGTCACGGATCTGGGCGGCCGCACGTCGCACACGGCGATCGTCGCGCGCAGCCTCGGCATTCCGGCCGCGGTCGGCGTGCAGCAGGCGAGTGCGCTGATCCGCCAGGACGACCTGATCATCGTCGATGGCGACTACGGCATCGTGATCGTCGATCCGGCGCCGATCGTGCTCGAAGAGTATTCGTATCGGCAAAGCGAGAAGGCGCTTGAGCAGCGCAAGCTGCAGCGTCTCAAGTTTTCACCGACGCAAACCCTCTGCGGCACGAAGATCGAACTGTGCGCGAACATCGAATTGCCCGAAGACGCACATAGCGCGCTGGAGGCCGGTGCGACGGGCGTTGGCCTGTTTCGCACGGAATTCCTCTTCATGAATCACAAGGACCATCTGCCGGAAGAAGAGGAGCAGTTCGACGCCTACCGTCGGGCGGTCGAAGGGATGAACGGTCTGCCGGTGACGATCCGCACGATCGACGTCGGCGCCGACAAGCCACTGGATTCGGTCGGCAGTGGCGACGGCTATGAGGCGGCTGCGAACCCGGCACTGGGGCTGCGCGCGATCCGCTGGAGCCTCTCCGAGCCGCAGATGTTCCTCACGCAATTGCGCGCCATTCTGCGTGCGTCGGCGTTCGGTTCGGTGAAGATCCTGATTCCGATGCTCGCTCATGCGCAGGAAATCGACCAGACGCTGGATCTGATCCGCGAAGCCAAGCGTCAGCTGGACGACGCAGGCCTCGCTTACGATCCGAATGTCCGCGTCGGCGCGATGATCGAGATTCCGGCTGCCGCGATTGCGCTGCCGCTGTTCCTGAAGCGTCTCGACTTCCTGTCGATCGGAACGAACGATCTGATCCAGTACACGCTTGCCATCGATCGCGCCGACAACTCCGTCGCGCACCTGTACGACCCGCTGCACCCGGCCGTGCTGTATCTGATCGCGTTGACGCTGCGCGAGGCCAGGCGCGCGGGCGTGCCGGTCTCGGTGTGCGGTGAAATGGCGGGCGATCCGACGCTTACGCGTCTTCTGCTCGGCATGGGTCTCACCGAGTTTTCGATGCACCCGAGCCAGCTGCTGGTCGTGAAGCAGGAAATCCTGCGCTCGCACCTGAAGACGCTGGAAAAGCCGGTGGCCGACGTGCTGGCTTCGTTTGAGCCGGAAGAAGTGCAGGCGGCGCTGAAGCGCGTCGCGGCTGCTTAAGAAGCCTTGCGATGCGCCTCGCCGCAGACCGGGCAGTCCGGCTGGCGTGCGATGCGCATCGTGTTCCATTCCATGCGCAGCGAATCGAGCATCATCAGCCGTCCGACGAGCGGTGTGCCGACGCCTGCAATCACCCGCAGCGCCTCGGCGGCCTGCATGGCGCCGATGATGCCGACCGTCGGCGAGAAAACCCCCATCGTCGAACACGCGACTTCCTCGAACGGCTGATCTTCGGGGAACACACACGCGTAGCAGGGCGACGCTTCGTCGCGAAAATCGAATGTGCTGATCTGCCCGTCGAAACGCAGCGCCGCCCCCGACACGAGCGGCACGCGATGCGCGACGCATGCGCGGTTGATCGCATGTCGCGTGGCGAAGTTGTCGGTGCAATCGAGCACGACGGTCGCGTGCGGCACGTTCGCGTCGAGCCATGCATCGTCGACCCGTTCGGCTACCGCGTTGACCTGCACATCGGGATTCAGTCGCGAGATGGCATCGCGACCTGATTCAACCTTTTTGCGGCCCACGGACGCGCTCACGTGAAGGATCTGCCGTTGCAGATTGGTGAGATCGACCGTATCGGCATCCACGAGCGTCAGTCTGCCGACACCTGCTGCCGCCAGATACATCGCCGCCGGCGACCCGAGTCCTCCCGCGCCGACGACGATCGCGTGCGCATCGAGAAAACGCTGCTGCGCTTCGATGCCCAGTTCGTCGACAAGAATGTGGCGGGAATAGCGGAGGAGTTGATCGTCATTCATGGCAGAGCGCGTCGTTCTGTCGCGCGATGACAGGCAGGACTGCCGCGTGTCGCGCGGGGTAGTAATCGTTATTCTAGTCGCGCGAAGGGAAATGCCTTCGCAGCGGGCGCTGCGAAGGCATGTAAGGCGTGAAACGTTACTTGGCCTGCGCCGGGACGGGTGCCGATGCAGGCGCGGAGTCCGCGGCCGGGTCAGAGGCGCCCGGCGTGACAGGCAGCGCCGGCTTCACCGCGATTGGCGCCGAAGCCGATTGCGGCGGCTTGTTCTGCGCGAGACGGCGCTCGGTCAGCGACTTCGATTCCTGCACGGGCTTGCCCTCCAGCTTGTTGAGGCCCTGCTGCAGCATGAAGTCGTCGGTCGAACCGAACTCGACCGGCTTGCGATCGCGATCTTTCTGGCGTTGTTCCGGCGTCTTCTTGTCGTTCTGCTCTTCAAGCAGACGCAACTGGTCCATGCGCTCCTGCTCGCGCTGTTCCTGCTCCTTCTTCTCGTTCGGATCCTGCGTGTTCGCGAGGTGGTTCGAGTAGTCGACTTCGCGCGTCACGAGTGCGTCGTCCGGATCGCCTTCCGCGTATTGATCGACGGCGATATCCGGGCGGATGCCCTTGTTCTGGATCGAGCGCCCGCTCGGCGTGTAGTAGTACGCGGTGGTGAGGCGCAGCGCGGTATCAGCCGTCATCGGACGCACCGTTTGCACCGAGCCCTTGCCGAACGTTGTTTTGCCGACAATCAGCGCGCGGTGCTGGTCCTGCAGCGCACCCGCGACGATTTCCGACGCCGACGCGGAGTACGCGTTGGTCAGCACGATCATCGGCACAGTCTTGAAGATGGCCGGCAGGTTCTTCAGCGGATCGCCGTCGAACGATGGCAGGCGGTAGTTATCGTAAGTGTCGCGATAGGCCTGCTTCGAGTCCGGAATCTGGCCGTTGGTTGACACCACGATTGAATCCGGCGGCAGGAACGCGCCCGCGACGCCCACCGCGCTTTGCAGCAAACCGCCGCCATTGTTGCGCAGATCGAGGATGAGACCCTTCAGGTTCGGCTGCTGGCGGGCGATGTCCTGCAGTTTCGCGGCCAGATCCGGCACGGTACGTTCCTGGAAGCTCGTGATGCGGATGTACGCGTAGCCCGGCGCGAGGATTTTCGCCTTCACGCTCTGAACCTTGATGATCGCGCGCGTGACGGTGAGCGGGAACGTGCGGTCGTCCGTCTTGCGGAAGATCGTCAGCGTGACCTTCGTGCCGGGTTCGCCGCGCATCTGCTTGACGGCCTGGTCGAGCGTCATGCCGCGCACCGGCTTGTCGTTGATGCGCGTGATGAGGTCGCCCGGACGAATGCCAGCGCGGAACGCCGGCGTGTCTTCGATCGGCGAAATCACCTTGATGAGCCCGTCTTCCGACGAGATTTCGATGCCGAGACCGGCGAAACGGCCCTTGGTCTGCTCCTGCAGCTCTTCGTAGTCGGTCTTGTCGAGATACGACGAGTGCGGATCGAGACTCGACACCATGCCCTTGATCGCGGCCGTGAGGAGCTTCTTGTCGTCGACCGGTTCGACGTACTCATGCTTGATCTGCCCGAAAACCTCGGCAAAAAGCCGAAGCTGGTCAAGCGGCAGCGGCACGGTCGGCGTCTGCTGGGCCGAGGCAGAAAGTTGCAGTGTGGCAAAAACGCCAGTAGCAAGGCCCGCGGCAATCAGGCCGATATTTTTCAGGTTCTTTCGCATAGAGTCTGTTGCGGTCGGAAGCGCGTGGCAGCGTCAAAGAGAAGGGACGGACAAGTATAACTGCACACCCGCGCGCCAAGTGCGCGAGTGCAGGCAGCCGATGATCGGGGTTCGACAGCGGTCGGCCCCGCAGGTTCTGGCAACCAGGGCTTCGGTGAGGAAGTAATGTTCGGTAACAGGCGCACGAGGTGTTCCTGGCGAGGGACGCCGCCCACCCCGGTGGCGCTTACCGGTGCCGGCGGCGTACGTCCTTTGCCTGTCGACGCAGGGTTGGGGGCCGTGATCAGCCCGCCTTGCCCTGTTTGGCGACGGCGGCCTGAGCGGCGGCAATGGCGTCAGCGTCGCCAAGGTAGTAGTGCTTGATGGGCTTCAGGTTCTCGTCGAGTTCATAGACGAGCGGCACGCCGTTCGGGATGTTCAGCCCGACGATATCCGTATCGGAGATGTCGTCCAGGTACTTGACCAGTGCGCGGATCGAGTTGCCGTGCGCAGCAATCAGTACCTTTTTGCCCGATTTCATGGCCGGTGCGATCGATTCGTTCCAGATCGGCAGCACGCGCGCGACCGTGTCTTTCAGGCACTCGGTCAGCGGCAGCTGCTCGCGCGGGACCCTGGCGTAGCGCGGGTCATGATAGGCGGTGCGCTCGTCGGACGGATCGAGTGCCGGCGGCGGGGTGTCGTAGCTGCGGCGCCAGACGAGGACCTGCTCGTCACCGTACTTCGCTGCCGTTTCGGCCTTGTTGAGGCCCGAGAGCGCGCCGTAGTGACGTTCATTCAGGCGCCACGAGTGGACGACCGGCAGGTACATGAGGTCCATCTCGTCCTGCACGTGCCACAGCGTGCGGATCGCGCGCTTTAGCACCGACGTGTAGGCGATGTCGAACGTGTAGCCCGACTCCTTCAGCAGCAGGCCGGCCTGCCGGGCTTCGCGGTTGCCCTGTTCTGTGAGGTCGACATCGACCCAGCCGGTGAATCGGTTTTCCTTGTTCCACGTCGATTCGCCGTGGCGGATGAGAACGAGTTTGTACATGGTGCCGGTCGGTAGTTGGGAAGCAGTAAAGCGAGGACGGCTTCTGGGCCGCAGGGGACGCCGCCATCGCGTCAGACGGTTATTTTATAATGGGTGGATTGCCATTTCCGATTTCTCCCTTTTTCGGCGGATTTTCCGTGAAGTTTTTCACTGATTACACAAACCTTGTACTCATCGCAGTTGCCCTCATCTCCGGTGGGTTGCTCCTGTGGCCGGCAATCAGCCGCCGCGGCCGCGGCGGCCTTTCCGCTGCCGAGGCTACCCAGCTGATCAACCGGCGCAATGCCGTGGTCATCGACCTTCGTCCGTCGGCGGACTTCGCCAACGGTCATCTTCCTTCGGCACGTCATATCGAGTTCGCAGAGCTGCAGGCGAAAGTCGGTCAACTCGTGAAGAACAAGAGCAATCCGGTGCTGCTGGTGTGCCAGACCGGCCAGCAGTCGCACAAGGCGGTGCGCATCGTACAGGATGCGGGCTATGCCGAAGTCCATGTGCTGCAAGGCGGCCTGAACGCCTGGCAGCAAGCCGGCATGCCGGTCGTGAAACAAGGAGTTGCGAAGTGAACAAAGTGATCATGTACAGCACGCAGGTGTGTCCGTATTGCCAGATGGCCGAACGTCTTTTAAAGTCGCGCGGCGTCGTGCACGTTGAGAAAGTACTCATCGACAAAGACCCGGCGCGCCGCGAAGAAATGATGACGCGCACCGGTCGGCGGACTGTGCCGCAGGTGTACATCGGCGACACGCACGTTGGCGGTTATGACGACCTGTCCGCGCTCGATCGCGCGGGCGGCCTGATGCCGCTGCTCGAAGCTGCTGCGTAACGGAAGTTTGCAAAGCTTCGCTGCAACCCCCGCGTCGTATCTGCGCTGCGCGCCGTACAGATCCGGCGGGCTGTTTCCCAGTGAATCAGACCCGCCGTAACGAACTTATCCAGGAAACCACCCAATCATGTCTGACGAGAATACCCAGCCGTTCTTCAATATCCAGCGCATCTATCTGAAGGACATGTCGCTCGAGCAGCCGAACTCGCCGGCCATTTTCCTGGAACAGGAAATGCCGTCGGTCGAAGTCGAAGTCGACGTGAAGGCCGAGCGCCTCGCGGAGAGCGTGTTCGAAGTCCTCGTCACCGGCACGGTCACCGCCAAGGTCTCGGACAAGGTCGCGTTCCTGATCGAAGCCAAGCAGGCCGGCATTTTCGATATCCGCAACATTCCGGTGGAACAGATCGATCCGCTCGTCGGCATTGCCTGCCCGACGATCCTGTTCCCGTACCTGCGCTCGAACATCGCCGACGCGATCACCCGCGCAGGTTTCCCGCCGATCCACCTCGCCGAAATCAACTTCCAGGCGCTGTACGAGCAGCGTCTCGCGCAGCTTGGCGGCCAGGATGGCGTGCCCAACGGCAACGCGACGCACTAACGGTCGCGCTCGGTGCCGGGTATGAAGGTCGCCGTTCTCGGCGCCGGTGCATGGGGCACCGCACTCGCAGGCCATCTGGCCAGGCGGCATGACACGGTGCTCTGGGCGCGCGACAGCGCGCTCGTCACCGAACTTTCCTCGACGCACGAAAACGCCCGCTATCTGGCGGGCGTTGCGTTGCCGCACACGCTGCGCTACGAAGCGGACCTGGCGACGGCGCTTGCACACTGTGCGGCCGACGACGGGCTGTGCGTTGTCGCGACGCCGGTCGCAGGCCTGCGCGGGCTGCTTCGCGCAATGCGCGATGCGGGCAGCGTGCCGGCTCATTTCGTGTGGCTTTGCAAGGGCTTCGAAGCCGATACGCAGTTGTTGCCGCATCAGGTTGTCGCTGCTGAACTGGCGCGACACACGAGCTATGGCGTGCTGTCCGGACCGAGCTTCGCCCGCGAAGTCGGGCAGGGATTGCCGGTCGCGCTGACGGTCGCCAGCACATCGGCAAAGTGTCGCGAACGGACTGTCGCCGCGTTCCATCACGGGGCGATGCGCATCTATACGGGCGACGACGTCGTCGGCGTGGAAACTGGTGGCGCGGTGAAGAACGTGCTTGCCATCGCGACCGGAATTTCGGATGGTCTCGGACTTGGTCTCAATGCACGTGCCGCATTAATTACGCGTGGGCTTGCTGAAATGTCGCGTCTTGGCGTGACGCTCGGCGGTCGCGCGGAAACGTTCACGGGCCTGACCGGTCTCGGCGATCTGATTCTCACCGCCACGGGCGACCTGTCGCGCAACCGGACCGTGGGCGTGCAACTCGCGACTGGCCGTTCGCTCGACGATATCCTCGGCGCCCTGGGGCACGTTGCTGAAGGCGTGCGCTGTGCGCAGGCAGTGCTTGGCATCGCGCGCGCGCATGCGATCGAGATGCCGATCACGCAGGCGGTTTGCGCCGTGCTGTTCGACGGCGTCGCTCCCCGCGATGCCGTCAGTGCGTTGCTGCGCCGCGATTCAAAAGCGGAGTAGTCGGCAACCCGGCGGGCAACCCCGGCGTTTAGCGCCGGGCTGTCTCCGCCATCTGGCGCCACGAACAGCGCTACGAATTCTTACCTGAACCGCCGAACCCTCCTGTTGTCCACCAGAATACGGCTGGCTGTATTGGACGGGGAGGTTTCCATGCTCAAAATCGGACACTGCAGGCTCGAAGCGCGGGCCGTCGATATCACGACGCTCGCCGTCGACGCGATCGTCAATGCGGCAAACACGTCGCTGCTAGGCGGGGGCGGCGTCGATGGCGCGATCCATCGGGTGGCGGGCTCAGGTCTGCTGCGAGAATGCGAGAAGCTTGGCGGATGCTCGACTGGCGACGCCAAAATTACCGGTGGCTACAACCTGCCGGCAAAACAGGTCATTCATGCCGTGGGGCCCGTTTGGGGTGGCGGCAACCGTGGCGAGCAGGATCTGCTCGCGTCGTGCTACCAGCGGTCGCTGGAACTCGCGCAGCAATCGAACTGCCGGAGCATCGCGTTTCCGGCGATCAGTTGCGGCATCTACCATTTTCCCGCGGACGAGGCGGTGCACATTGCCGTTGGCGCCGTGATCGATACATTGCACAGCACTCCGGCAATCCGGCAGGTGATCTTCGCGTGCTTCGACGAAGCGATGTTCCGGCGCTATGAAGACGAACTGGCGAGCCGTCAGGCACCGCCTTCGAAACCCGCCTGACGCCAGGCTTCAAACACGACGACAGCTACCGTATTCGACAGATTCAGGCTCCGGTTGCCGGGCCGCATCGGCAGTCGCACGCGCTGTTCGCCTTCGAACCGGTTCAGTACCGCATCGGGCAGGCCGCGCGTTTCAGCGCCGAATACGAACCAGTCTCCCGGGAGAAACGCGTGATCATGAAAGCGTCCGGAACCGCGCGTCGTGAACGCAAACATGCGCGCGGGATCCGGCGCTTCAGCGGCGATCAGGGCGTCCCAATCGGCATGCACATGCATTTGCGCGTACTCATGATAGTCGAGTCCCGCGCGGCGCATTTTTGCATCGTCGAGAGGAAAACCGAGCGGTTCGATCAGATGCAGCCGCGCGCCGGTATTGGCGCACAGGCGGATCACATTGCCCGTGTTGGGCGGAATTTCGGGTTCGACGAGAACGACATTGAACATGGTGTATACGGGTTGAATGCTAGTTTTTCGGCGTACGCAGCGCGACGAAATTGGTGACACGCCGCGCGCCCGCCGCCTTCAGCGTGCGCGCCAGCGCTTCGAGTGTGGCGCCGGATGTCATGACGTCATCGACGATCGCCACGTGCAGGCCGCGCACCGGTTTTGCAGCAGCAAATGCGCGGCCCACGTTGTCGCGCCGCGCGTCGAGGTCGAGCCGCGACTGCGGTGCCGTATCGACGACGCGCCGGATCAGCGTCGGATCGCTTCGCACGCCCAACGCGACGGCGATCGGCCTCGCGATTTCCCACGCCTGGTTGTAGCCGCGTTCCATCAGCCGCCGCCGCGCGAGCGGCACTGGCGCAACCACATCGGGCCGCTGCGCCAGTGGGAGTGCACTGTCCGCCTCACGCGCCAGACGTTCGCCGAATTCGCGTGCGAGCATCAGTCGCGCCCGGAATTTCAGGCCGAGCGCCAGCGCGTCGAGCGGCGCGCGATAGTCGGCGAGCGCGAGTGTCGCGTCAAAGGCGGGTGGCGTCGAAATGCAGTCGCCGCACCGATAGGCGGTTTTTGCCCGCCGGAATCCGGAAAGGGGAATCGCGCAGACGGTGCATCTGAGGCGTGCCTCGTTCCAGTAAGCTGCATCGCAAGCTTCGCACAACCGGTTCTGCGACAAATTGCCGCACAGTGCGCATGGATTGGGCAACGCGAACTGCGCAACGCGAAGCCATATCGAACGAAAGCGACCCGCGACGGGCACGGATCGTGTGTCGGATGATGAAGAAAAGGCCGGGAATGTCATGGCTGAAACGCCCGCGAAGGCCTCCTGCGCTGAACCGATAGGAGCGAGCGAGTATACTTCGCACTCTTCGCCAGTTTGACAGACATGCCCCCAACAACCGCAAAATCCAGCCGTCCGGCCTATGATTCGCGACGTCTGCGGCGGATTTTCGACCGCCGCGCCGCGACTTTCGACGATGTGGCCTTCCTGCCGCGCGAGATCGCTCAGCGCATGCGCGAGCGTCTCGACTACATCAAGGTCAGCCCGGCGAGCGTACTCGACGCCGGCTGCGGCGCCGGCGACGACCTCCCGCTTCTGCGCGAACGCTTCCCCGAGGCGCCGGTGTACGGCGCCGACCTGTCACAGGCGATGCTCGCGCGCGCGCTGCGTCACGATGCCGGCGACACGAGCTGGCGCCGCTTTTTGCCTGCGTCGATCGGCAAGGCGCTCGGCGCACGCGGCCCGCGCTTCGCTCAGGCCGATTTCTCGGCGCTGCCCTTCGCGCATGGCGCCTTCGAATTCATCTGGTCCAATCTGGCGCTGCATTGGCATTCGCGCCCGGATCTCGTTTTTCCCGAATGGCAGCGCGTGCTGAAGGTGAACGGCCTGCTGATGTTCAGTACGCTCGGCCCCGATACGCTCAAGGAGTTGCGTGGCGCCTGGGCTGAAGTCGAGGCCGCTCACGGTGCGAGCTTGCGCGCGCACGTGATTGATTTCGTCGACATGCACGATCTCGGCGACATGCTGGTCGAAAGCGGCTTCGAGATCCCGGTCATGGACCAGGAAACACTGACGATTACCTACAAATCGCCCGAGTCGCTGCTTGCGGATGTGCGCCGCTGGGGCGCATATCCGTTCGAGCGGGAAGCCGCCTCCGGCGCCTCCTCCCGGCGCCTGCACAGGGCGCTGTTGACGGCACTGGAAGCGCGCCGGCGTGCGGACGGCACGATCCCGCTCACCTTCGAAGTCATCTACGGGCACGCATGGAAAGCCGTGCCCCGGACCACGGCCGAAGGGCACGGCATCGTGCGTATTGAAGATATTGGAAGAGGTTCATCGAAGAATCGGTGACGCGGTAAAGAGGACATCTGTTATGTCTGAAATTACCGGGCCAAAAGCCGTCGAAGAGGTGCGTCAAAACGGCGCAGAGGCTTGTCGCGCCTGGCTTGCAAGCCGATAGAGCGTTGCTTGTGGATGCCATAGAACGCGCCTATAATGCGTCAGTTTGTCGCTCGGGGTTCCCACATTTGGGGCGACAGGCCCGAGGCGCGAAGTGGCGGCGACTGGCGGTTCAGGGAGGCAGCGATGGAAGCGACTGATCTGCTGACGGATTCAGAACCGGTCCTGAAGGACTGGACGATGAAACGCAACTGCTCAGTATCGCCCCGGCAGTTCGTATGTTTCTATGTGTCGCTCGCTCTGTTCTCGCTGGCAATTGCTTTCATGCCGGTTTTGTACGGCGCCTGGCTGGTGTTGCCGTTCACTGGTGTCGAGTTGCTGGCGGTAGGTGTCGCCTTTGCAATATATGCGCGTCATGCTGTCGATTACGAACGCATCCGGCTGTTTCCGAACCGGCTGGTGATCGAGCAGGTAAGTGCAGAGCAGATCACGCAGTTCGAATTCAATCCGCGCTGGGTGCGGGTCGAAGCCGGGGCAAGGTCGCGTGACCGGATCGCACTGGTTTCACGCGGTCAGACGGTCATGGTCGGGCAGCACCTGGCGCAGTACCGGCGTGCGCAGTTCGCCGGCGAATTGCGCATGTGGCTCAGGCGCTGTGATTAGACGCACTGAATCGCGAGCCGTTCCCAGGTAGCGCGGGAAAGCCTTCCAGCGGGGTCGAGGGTTTGAATGGAAATTTTGGGTAAGGAAGCTATGAAAACAATCAAGCGAGCCCTCATGGGCGTGCTGGCGTTAAGCGGGCTGCTGTTCGCCGGCGCCGCCCTGGCAGTCGGCGATAGTCCGGGCGGCCCTGCCGTCAACGCGATCAATCTCCAGCCGCCGGCGACAAGAATCGCTGAGGAGCTCTACAGCCTCCACACGTTCATGCTGATCCTGTGCACGGTGATCTTCGTCGCTGTGTTCGGCGTGATGTTCTATTCGGTCTTTGCCCACCGCAAGTCGAAAGGCCATAAGGCTGCCAATTTCCACGAAAGCACCACCGTCGAAATCATCTGGACGATCGTCCCGTTCGTGATCGTCGTGCTGATGGCGCTTCCCGCCACGAGGACTGTCGTGGCGATGAAGGACACCTCCAACGCTGACCTCACCGTCAAGGTCACCGGCTATCAATGGAAGTGGGGCTACACGTATGTGAAGGGGCCGGGCGAGGGCATCAACTTCCTGTCCACGCTCAGCACGCCGCGTGCCCAGACCGATGGCCGCGAGCCGATTTCCGATACGTATCTGCAGGAAGTCGACAACCCGCTCGTCGTGCCGGTCGACAAGAAAGTCCGCATCATCACCACCGCCGACGACGTCGTCCACTCGTGGTACGTGCCGGCATTCGGCGTGAAGCAGGATGCGATTCCGGGCTTCGTGCGCGATACGTGGTTCAAGGCTAACCGGGTCGGCACGTTCCGTGGCTTCTGTACCGAGCTGTGCGGCAAGGAGCACGCATTCATGCCGGTCGTCGTGAAGGTGCTCTCCGCTGAAGACTACGCGAAGTGGGTCGACGACGAGCAGAAGAAAATGGCTGCCAGCGCCGACGATCCCAACAAGACCTACACGCTTGCCGAACTGACGGAGCGTGGCGGCAAGGTCTACGCAGCGAACTGCGCAGTCTGCCACCAGCCGAACGGCAAGGGCGCAGGCGCATTCCCGGCGCTCGACGGCAGCAAGATCGCCAACGGTCCGCTTGCGCAACACGTGAGCATCGTGCTGAAAGGCAAGAACGCGATGCCGTCGTGGGCGCCGACGTTGAATGACGTCGAAATCGCCTCGGTCATCACGTTCGAACGCAACTCGTGGGGCAACCACACGGGCGACATTCTCCAGCCTAAGCAGATCGCCGATGCGCGCAACGGCCGGCTGCCGGAAGGCGGCGACCATCTGGCCGGCGCGGCGGCAGCGAGCGCGAGCGATGCTGCAGCAGCAAGCGGCGCGGAAGCGGCTTCGGCTGCAGCGCCGGCGTCGGCCGGTTCGGAGAGCGCCGCTTCGCAGCCGCAGGCAGGTTTGCCGGCGAGCGTCTATTTCGCCACGGGCAAGAGCACGTTGCCGGACGACGCGAAGGCGGCGATCGATGCCGCGGCGGCCTACGCGAAGGCGCACCCTGATGCGAAGTTCACACTGTCTGGCTTCACTGACAAGACCGGTTCGGCCGATGCCAACGCGAAGCTCGCGAAGAGCCGTGCAGAAGCCGTCCGCGACGCGCTGAAGGCAGCGGGCATCGCCGAAGACCACATTATTTTGAAGAAGCCGGAAACGATCACGGGCGGCACCGACGCGAAAGAGGCCCGGCGTGTTGAGATCAGCCCGGCGGCCTGACGTGTCACGGTCAGCAGAGCAGCATTCGTTTTAGGAGATTGTCATGTCTAGCATCGGACACGATGTAGTCGCGGGTCACGAGCACGTGCACGGCGACCATGCCCATGAGACGCCGCATGGCTGGCGTCGCTGGCTGTTCGCCACCAACCACAAGGATATCGGGACGCTGTACCTGATCTTCTCGTTCGTCATGTTCCTGTCCGGGGGCGTGATGGCGCTGATGATCCGTGCCGAGCTGTTCGAGCCCGGTCTGCAGATCATGCGGCCCGAGTTCTTCAACCAGTTGACCACCATGCACGGCCTGATCATGGTGTTCGGCGCGATCATGCCGGCGTTCGTCGGTTTCGCGAACTGGATGGTTCCGTTGCAGATCGGCGCGTCCGACATGGCCTTCGCGCGGATGAACAACTTCAGCTTCTGGCTGCTGCCGGTGGCCGCTGTGCTGCTGGTCGGTTCGTTCTTCGCGCCGGGCGGCGCGACCGCCGCGGGCTGGACGCTCTACGCACCGCTGTCGACACAGATGGGCCCGGGCATGGACTTCGCGATTTTCGCGGTCCACTTGATGGGTGCGTCGTCGATCATGGGCGGGATCAACATTGTCGTGACGATCCTGAACATGCGCGCGCCGGGCATGACGCTGATGAAGATGCCGATGTTCGCATGGACGTGGCTCATTACCGCGTACCTGCTGATCGCCGTGATGCCGGTTCTTGCAGGCGCGATCACGATGGTGCTGTTCGACCGTCACTTCGGCACGTCGTTCTTCAACGCGGCGGGCGGCGGCGACCCGGTGATGTACCAGCATATCTTCTGGTTCTTCGGTCACCCCGAGGTGTACATCATGATCTTGCCGGCGTTCGGGATCGTGTCGCAGGTGATTCCGGCGTTTTCGCGCAAGCCGCTGTTCGGTTATAGCTCGATGGTGTACGCAACGGCGTCGATCGCGATCCTGTCGTTCATGGTCTGGGCGCACCACATGTTCGTGACCGGTATGCCGGTGACGGGCCAGTTGTTCTTCATGTACGCGACGATGCTGATCGCCGTGCCGACGGGCGTGAAAGTGTTCAACTGGGTAGCGACGATGTGGCGCGGTTCGCTGACGTTCGAAACCCCGATGCTCTTCGCAGTCGGCTTCCTGTTCGTGTTCACGTTTGGCGGCCTCACGGGCCTGATGCTCGCAATGGCGCCGCTCGACATCCAGTACCACGGCACTTATTTCGTAGTGGCTCACTTCCACTATGTGCTGGTGGCGGGGTCGCTCTTCGGATTGTTCTCCGGCTGGTATTACTGGTCGCCGAAATGGACCGGCTGGATGTACAACGAGACGCGCGGCAAGATCCACTTCTGGGCGTCGATGATCTTCTTCAACCTTGCGTTCCTGCCGATGCACTTCGTCGGCCTCGCAGGTATGCCGCGTCGTTATGCGGACTATCCGGCGCAGTTCACTGACTGGAACCAGGTGATTTCGATCGGCGCATTCGGCTTCGGCCTCGCGCAGGTGTACTTCCTGTTTGCGGTCGCGCTGCCTGCCTATCGTGGCGGTGGCGAGCTCGAGAAGGCGTCGGACAAGCCGTGGGATGGCGCGACGGGTCTCGAATGGACCGTGCCGAGCCCGGCTCCGTTCCATACGTTCGAAAACCCGCCGACGGTCGAATAATCGAAGTTACCGGTGCCCGGTCCGGCGGCGATTCATCGACGCGCCGGACCGGGCAGACCGGAATCCAGTAGACGTACCCACGCATTGACGGAAGCAACCGAAAGTCAGCATGACCCGGAATTCACAAGAAAGACGTACACCCGAACAGATTCGCGCCGGCAACAAGCGCCTCGGCCTGATTCTGTTAGCCATCGCTGCTGTCTTTTTTGTGAGTGTCGTCGTCAAGCAGTGTTTTTTTGCCTGACGGTTTGGCTTGAATCAGACCCGATGGTCTGTTGAGGAAGTTCGATGTCGCCGCAACCACCGGCCAGGGCCGACCGCGCTTTTAACCGCTCGATGCTGTTCAAGCTGGTCGTCGTGGCGTTCATGATGTTTGGGTTTGGCTTCGCGCTGGTGCCGATGTATCGCGCCATCTGCCAGATCACGGGCATCAACAACCTCGTGCAGCGTGATGCAACGGTGCGCGAGGCGAAGAACACGCAGGTCGACATGAGCCGGACGATATCGATCGAGTTCGACGCGAACGCGCGCGGCCCGCTCGGTTTCAAGCCGGAGCAGAACAGCATGAATGTACATCCCGGCGAAGTGACGACGGTGATGTATCAGGTATCGAACGAGCAGGGTCACACGATTCAGGCGCAGGCCATTCCAAGCTACGCGCCGAAAGAAGCAACTGAGTACTTCAAGAAGATCGAATGCTTTTGTTTCACGCAGCAGACGCTCGCGGCGAATGAGACGAAACGGATGCCGGTGGTATTCGTCGTCGATCCGAAATTGCCGAAGGATGTGAAGACGATCACGTTGTCGTACACGTTCTTCGAACTGAATACGCCCGCGCCGGCGACGCGTGGCACAGCGGGGCAGGCGGCCAACGGCACGACCACGGCAGCAGGCTCGAATCCCGCCTGACGGCATAGGCAGTACACATGCAGGAAGAGGTCGGGGGTTATGGTGCAGAACGGCGGTAGTGGCAGGAAAAGCAGCTTCGGCCAGTCGATGAAGGCCGTGATGTGGTCGTTTCTCGGTGTGCGCAAGCGGCGCGATCTGGAAGCGGACGCGGCGCAATTGAACCCGCTCCACGTGATTATCGCGGCGCTGATCGGCGCGGCAATTTTCATCGGGATCCTGATTCTGATCGTGCGGGCCGTAGTAGGGTAACAGCAGGGGTAACAGCGCGGGAATCAGGCGCTGCGTGCAACAGGCAGGACCGGGCTGAAAGGCTCAGCTATTAGAGTGAAGCGGTGCGGTACCGACGCACCGTCGAAGATACAGCCGGAGCTTTCCGGAACAACTGGACTGAAGTGGAGAATCAAGAATGAGCGGTCAAAACGAGAGCCCGTACTATTTCGTACCGCATCCGTCGCGGCACCCGATCAGCGCGGCCCTTGGGCTGCTGGTCATGCTTGGGTCCCTGGCGGCATGGATCAATGGTGAGTCGTGGGCGCCCATTGGGGTGCTCGCCGGCCTGCTGTGGCTGCTCTTCACACTGTGGCACTGGTTCGGCGACGCAATCTCAGAGTCGGAAGGCGGCATGTACGGCAAGCGCGTCGACGCTTCGTACCGCTGGAGCATGAGCTGGTTCATCTTCTCCGAAGTGATGTTCTTTGGCGCGTTCTTCGGCGCACTGTTTTATGCACGCGAGATCGCGATGCATCAACTCGGCAGCCTCGACTACAAGCTGATCTGGCCGGACTTCTCGGCGGTGTGGCCGAACAACGGCCCGGCTTCACTGGTATCGCAGTACAAATCGATGCAGCCGTGGCCGGTGCCGACGATCAACACGGCGCTGCTGCTGTCGTCGGGCGCGACGCTGACCGTGTCGCACCATGCGCTGCGCGAAAATCATCGTAACAAGGCGATTACCTGGCTGGCCGCGACGATCGTGCTCGGCGTCTCCTTCCTGTTCCTGCAGGGCTTCGAATACTTCCATGCGTATAACGAACTGAACCTGACGCTCGCGTCGGGCGTGTACGGCTCGACGTTCTTCCTGCTGACGGGCTTCCACGGTTTTCACGTGTTCCTCGGCGGCACGATGCTGTCAGTCGTGCTGGTGCGTCTGATCCGTGGTCACTTCACGGCGGAGCATCATTTCGCGTTCGAAGGCGCAGCATGGTACTGGCACTTTGTGGACGTCGTGTGGCTGGGGCTGTACGTCGTCGTCTACTGGCTGTAAGGCATTCTGGTTCGCTGCGTACCGGCGATCCGGTGTGCAGCGAGCCGTCTCACGTCCCGGAAGGTTCGAGCGGGACGTGCAGCGAGCGGTTCAAAGCAGGAAAGGATGCAAAAAGCAGGACGCAGAACTGATGCAGCGCCGCCCTCGACCCTGTCAGGGCGGCGTTTTCGCTTGGGTGACCCGCTCATCGGGGCAGCCTTGCGAGTTTCAATGGCCTTCAGCGACCATAGGGAATGCCGGTCGACTGGATCCAGCCCATCCAGTGTGCGAACAGGATAAACAGGAACAGTGAGATCGACAGCCCCACGCGGGTCGCGAGCGACCAGACCATCCGCTTCGTCTTGCCCCGGTCGTGCATCATGAAATACAGCGCCGAAGCCATGCTGGCGATGATGAGGACGAAGGCGATAGGAACGAGAATGTGCATGGAACCAGGTGGTAATCAGGAACGCGAACGCAAGATGATCATTATCTCACCGTGCGTTTGTCCATGCGTGCCTGTCGCCGGGCGGTTGCCGTCAGGTCGTGCGCAATGAAGATTCGCTTGCTGCCCGCGCTGCTGATTCTGATCGTCGTCGCCGTCACCGTGCGTCTCGGCTTCTGGCAGCGCGATCGCGCGCATCAGAAGGAAGCGCTGCAGGCCCACATCACGCAGTTCGAAAACGCACCGGCCCAGACGATCGGCGCCGCGCCGGTGGCGCTGAAGGATATTGAATTCCATCGCGTGCGCGCGGTCGGAAGCTTTGTGCCGGAACAGGTCGTGTATCTCGACAATCGGCCGTATAACGACCAGCCGGGCTTTTACGTCGTGATGCCCTTAAAACTGCGCGACGGCGGCTACGTGCTCGTCAATCGGGGCTGGCTGCCGCGCAACATGAGCGAGCGCACGGCCATCGGGCCGTACGTCACGCCGAAGGGCGAAGTCGAGATCGAAGGCATTGCGCGCGCGGATGCCAGCAAGGCTTATGAGCTCGGCGAAGGCGGGTCGGCCGCGCATCAGCAGATCCGCCAGAATCTCGACGTCCACGCGTTTGCTGCCGAAACCGGTTTGCCGTTGCAACCGTTCGTGATCCAGCAGATCAGCGACGATGGCGACAAACTCGTGCGCGACTGGCCCACGCCGATTTCTGGCGTTGAACGCAACTATGGGTACATGTTGCAGTGGTGGGGCATGGCGGTCGCGGCGATCGCCTTTGGTCTGTACGCCGCCCGTCGCGCCGCGAGGAACGAGCACGCGCCCAGCGCCTGAGCGTACCGAGCGCGGTATTTCAGGCGTTTTTCGAGCCGTTTTTCCGGTGATCTCCGGGAAGGCCGCGCAATCATTGAAAGAGGTTCAGTAGTGTCCACGCAATCTCCCCGTTCGCCGCAATCCGGCAAATCTGCTGACGCAGCCGCGTCGGCCCAAACTGCCCGCCGGAGCCAGGCCGCGACCAGCAAAGGTTCGTGGCGTCGCGGGCGCTGGACGCTACTGCTGATTGCACTTGTCTGCGCGGCGCCGGTGATCCTGTCCTACCTGACGTACTACGTCATCAAACCGAAGGGCGGCACGACGAGCTACGGCACACTCGTCGAACCGCAGCGTCCGATTCCCGATTCGCTCGTCGTGACCGGCGAGGACGGTAAGCCGATGAAACTGGCGTCGCTGCGCGGCCGCTGGCTGCTGATTTCGGTCGACAGCAGCGCCTGCGACAAGGCCTGCGTCACCAAGCTGTATTTCATGCGGCAGATTCGTGCGACCCAGGCGGGCGAGCGCGAAAGGCTCGTCAACGTATGGCTGCGTACGGATTCGGGCAGCGTGCCGGACATCATCCAGCACGCCTACGGCGACACCGACATGCTGATCGCCGACCCCGCCGCGGTTGCCGCGTGGCTGCCGACGGAGAACGGTACGAAGGTCACGGATCACATCTACATGGTCGATCCGAACGGCAATCTGATGATGCGTTTTCCCAAGGATCCCAATCCGAGCAAGATCAAGGGTGACGTCACGAAACTGCTCAAATGGTCGAGCATCGGGTGAGGCTGGGTCGGCTGGCGCCGCACCAGCCCTGTTTATCGCGAGAAGGGTAGAGAGATGTTCGTATTGGAACTCGGCCTGATTGGCTTGTGCATTGCGCTGTTGCCGCTGTCTTACGTATGGGTCAAGGCCGACGACAACAAATTCCGCAAGCTCGTCTGGGTCACGACATTCCTGACGCTCGATCTGGTGATGTTCGGCGGCTTCACACGGCTCACGGACTCCGGACTCGGCTGTCCAGACTGGCCCGGTTGCTACGGCACGTCGTCGCCGTTCATCGCGCATGCCGCGATCAGCGCCGCCTATCAGGCGATGCCGACAGGCCCGGTCAGCATGTCGAAGGCGTGGATCGAGATGATCCACCGCTATTTCGCCATGGCGATCGGCGTGCTGATCGTGGCGCAGACGGTGATTGCGTGGGCTGCGCGCTTTCGGCGCCGTCCGCTGCATGTTTCGCCGTGGTGGCCGACGTCGTTGCTGCTCCTGATTCTCGTGCAGGGCGCGTTCGGTGCGTGGACGGTCACCATGAAGCTCCAGCCTGTGATCGTGACGATTCATCTGTTGCTGGGCTTGGCGCTTCTCGGTACGCTCGGCTGGCTGGCCGCGCGCCAGACGCCGCTCCCGGCGTACGAGCCCGAAGCGGCGCGCTGGCGTACGGCGGCGCTGGCCGGGCTGATCCTGCTGATCGTCCAGATTGCGCTGGGTGGATGGGTGAGCACGAATTACGCTGTACTCGCCTGTACCGACTTCCCGACCTGCAATGGCCAGTGGATCCCATCGATGGATTTCGCACACGGCTTCCACCTGTGGCGCGCCCTCGGAATGACGGGCGACGGCGACGTCATCACCCAGGACGCGCTCGTGGCGATTCACTGGACGCATCGCACTTTCGCTGTGGTCGTGGTCGCGTATCTGGCCTGGTTTGCGCTGAAAATGCGACGCTTCGAGTCGCTGCGGCGGCCGGCGAACGGCGTGCTGCTCGTGGTCGCGATCCAGTTCGTCACGGGCCTGTCGAACATCGTCCTGCAGTGGCCGTTGCCCGTTGCAGTCGCCCATAACGGGGGGGCGGCAATCCTGCTGCTCCTGCTCGTTATGCTAAACTTTCGAATCGCTTATAGCCGTCCCGGCCGCGCCGTGTTACCCGCGCGCGATGCCGCGCCAGCGTGACCCCACATGGACAGCACAACTCTTCCCCAGACACCCGGTAGCCGGATCTCCCAATACATCGCGCTCACGAAGCCGCGTGTCACTCAGCTTGCCGTGTTTTGTGCCGTGATCGGCATGTTCCTGTCGACGCCCGGCATGGTCCCGTGGACCGTGCTGATTGGCGGCACCATCGGCATCTGGCTGCTGGCAGGCGCTGCATTCGCGATCAACTGCCTCATGGAACAGAAAGTCGACGCGATGATGCGTCGTACCGCATGGCGTCCGTCCGCGCGCGGCGAAATTACCACCGTGCAGATCCTGACGTTCTCGGCGGTGCTCGGCGGCCTCGGCATGTGGACGCTCTACACATTCACCAACGCGCTGACGATGTGGCTCACCATCGCGACATTCGTCGGCTACGCGGTCATCTACACGCTGCTGCTGAAACCGGCCACGCCGCAGAACATCGTGATCGGCGGGGCGTCGGGTGCGATGCCGCCGGCGCTGGGCTGGGCGGCTGTCACGGGCCATGTGCCCGGAGATGCGTGGATCCTCGTGCTGATCATCTTCGTCTGGACGCCGCCGCATTTCTGGGCGCTCGCGCTCTATCGCCGCAAGGACTACGAAAACGCCGGCCTGCCGATGTTGCCGAACACCCACGGCGAGCAGTACACGCGGTTGCATATTCTTCTGTACACGGTGATCCTCTTCGCGGTCACGCTGATGCCGTTCATCTCGGGCATGAGCGGCTTCGTGTACCTGGCGTCGGCGGTGCTGCTCGGCGCGATCTTCCTTGCGTACGCGTGGAAGATCTACCGGGAATATTCCGACGCGCTCGCGCGTAAGACCTTTCGTTACTCGATCGTATATCTGTCGCTGCTGTTTGCAATGCTGCTGGTCGACCATTACGCACGTGCCCTGATCGGCGCGTAACACCATGCTCACATTCAGGCTTGCGCGCGCTGCGCGCCTCGCCGCGGTTGCCTGCGTGCTCGGCGGCGCGCTGTTCGTTGCGGGTTGCGGCAAACCGGCGCCTTCGTTCGATAACGTCGATATCACCGGGAACACGCAGTTCGGCAGCGACTTTTCGTTGCCCGACGCGAGCGGCAAGACACGCACGCTCGGCGATTTCAAGGGCAAGGTTGTGGTGCTGTTCTTCGGCTATACGCACTGCCCGGATGTCTGTCCGACGACAATGGCCGAACTCTCGCAGGCACTGCAACAACTTGGGCCGGAAGAAGCGAAGCGCGTGCAGGTGCTGTTTGTCACTGTCGATCCGGAGCGCGACACGCCCACATTGATGGGGCAATACGTGCCGGCGTTCAATCCATCGTTTATCGGTTTGCGTCCCGCCAACGAGGCTCAACTCGTGAAGGTGACGAAAGACTTCCGTGTGTACTACGCGAAAGTGCCGGGTAAGACGCCGGACAGCTACACGATGGATCACACCGCCGCTAGCTACGTGTTCGATCCGGACGGCAAGCTGCGGCTTTTTGCCCGCGACGGCCAGGGCGCCGCACCGTGGGTTCACGACATCAAACTGCTGCTCGACTGAGCCGCGGTGGCCGGCGCGCAGCCCGGCCACTTCTTCTTTGCTCCTTCCTCACCGCTGCGTTTCCCAATCTCCGCCTGACAGACCAGCCGGGGCCGCTGGCCGCCCCGCATCGCTCAAGTCCACCTGGATTTCTGCCGTTATATCTCAGGCAATCGTTTGCGCCGACCCGGCGCGACACTGAAGAAACCACACGAAAGAGACCAATACAATGAGCAGGATGAGTCTGAATCGCAAGCTGTGGCTGTCGCTTGCGCTCGTATGGCTTGGGTTGCTGGGCGTCGGCCTGTGGAGCGCGGTCGAAACGCGCAGCACCATGCTGGCCGAGCGCAAGGCCGGCATGGTGAATCTTGTCGAGGCGGCGCAAGGCGTCGTCAACGGTTATTACGCGCTGTCGCAAAGCGGCAGGATGAGCGAACCCGACGCGCAGCGCGAAGCGCTCGCCCGTCTCGCGACGATGCGCTACGGCGAATCCGGCTATCTGTTCGTGATGGACTCGAAGCCGGTCGTCCTGATGCATCCGACCTTGCCGCAAATGAACGGCAAACCGGTCGGCGATTTCAAGGATCCGGACGGCAAGCTGCTGTATGTCGCGATCGTCGATGCGGCTAAAGCGAGCGGCCGTGGCTTTGCGGAATATCGTGGCCGCCTGCCCCACAGCGAGACGGCGGCGCCGAAGATCAGCTACGTCGTGCGCTTCGCCCCGTGGGACTGGAACATCACGAGCGGCGTGTTTATCCGCGACATCGATACGACCTACTACGACACCCTGCTGGGCCACCTCGCCGTGGTGCTCGTGATCGGCGCGGTGATCTCGCTCGCGATGATCGTGATCATCCGCAACGTACGCGCCAGCCTGGGTGGTGAGCCCGAACACGCGGCACAGCTCGCCTCGGGCATCGCGAAGGGCGACCTGACGCAGGTGGTCGCGCTGCGCCCGCACGATTCGACCAGCATGATGTCAGCGATGAGCCAGATGCAGGGGCGCCTGCAACGGACGATCGCCGAGATCCGCCGGTCGGCGGAATCGATCGCGTCAGCGACAAGGCAAATTGCCGCGGGCAATGGAGACCTCTCGCAACGCACCGAACAGCAGGCCGCCTCGCTGCAGGAAACGGCGGCGAGCATGGAGCAGCTCACCGCGACGGTGAAGCAGAACGCCGACAACGCACGTCAGGCGAGCGGCCTCGCGAACAGCGCCTCGGACATAGCGACGAAGGGCAACGACGTCGTCAGCCGCGTGATCGGCACGATGGGCGAGATCAACGAGAGTTCGCACAAGATCTCGGACATCATCGGCGTGATCGAGGGCATCGCATTCCAGACGAATATCCTCGCGCTGAATGCGGCGGTCGAGGCGGCTCGCGCCGGCGAGCAGGGCCGTGGCTTCGCGGTGGTGGCCGGAGAAGTTCGCAGCCTCGCCCAGCGTTCGGCGACCGCGGCGAAGGAAATCAAGCAGTTGATCGGCGATTCGGTCGAACGCGTGAACAACGGTTCGACGCTGGTCGAGCAGGCCGGCACGACGATGGGCGAGATCCTGCAGGCCGTGCGTCGCGTGACGGACATCATGGGAGAAATCGCAGCGGCGTCCGAAGAACAGAGCAGCGGCATCTCCCAGGTGGGTCGCGCGGTGACGCAGATGGACGAGGTCACGCAGCAGAATGCGGCGCTCGTCGAAGAAGCGGCGGCGGCCGCTGCCTCGTTGCAGGATCAGGCGGCGCGTCTGCGCGAGACGGTCAGCGCGTTTCGTGTCGATGAGCACGTGAGCCACACGGAACCGTTTTCAGGCGCTGCGGCAAGGCCAGCGAAATCGACGGCGAACCCCGCTGCGTTGCAGGCTTCAGGCGTGGCGGCTGCCAAACCCGCGGCTCGTCCCGTAGCACCAAAGGCCGCAACACCGGCTCGCGCCGAACCGGCCGCGCGGGTCGGCGCGCCGCCGCCAGTTTCCAGCAGCACCGCTCGCGCATCCGCCGACGAGTGGACCACGTTCTGATTCCACTGTGAATCCACGGACGGTCTGCGCTCCGCAGGCCGTCCGCTGCCGCAAGCCTTACCTGCCACATCCCGCCCGGAGACCTCCGCGGCAATTCCCCGCCAGCCTTCGCGCACAGGCCGCATACCGATATGCGATCGCGGTATTTCACTTCGCGGCGCGCCTATGAGACCATTTGCGGTCCAGCGGGCTGCAAAGACAGTCCCGCTGCGCCTCTCACTGAATCACCCAGCCAGAAAACCAGGCAAATCAGGCAACAAAAGCGAGAAATACATGCAGCGCAGAAATATCCTCAAAGCCCTTTCCGTCATGGCCGCTACGGCCGCGCTCGTCACCAGCTTCGGCGCACACGCCGACGACAAGGCGATCAAGGTCGGCACGATCGGCGGTCCCGATGCGCAGATCTGGTCGGTCGTCCAGAAAGTTGCGAAGCGCGATGGCCTGTATGTGAAGGTCATCGAATTCAACGATTACGCACAGCTGAACGCCGCGCTCGACGCGGGCGACCTCGATGCCAACAGCTTCCAGCACCAGCCGTATCTGGAGAGCCAGATCAAGCAGCGCGGTTACAGGATCGTCAATGTCGGTCTTACGTATATCTCGCCGCTCGGCGTCTATTCGAAGAAGCTGAAGTCCCTCAAGGATCTGCCGCAAGGCGCGAAGATCGCGGTGCCCAACGATCCTTCGAATGAAAACCGCGCGCTGCTGTTGCTGCAGTCGCAAGGCGTCATCAAGCTGAAGCCGGGTGCGGCCACGAACGGCAATAACGCGACGCCGCTCGACGTCGTGGACAATCCGAAGAAGGTGAAGCTCGTCGAACTGGATGCGGCGCAACTGCCGCGCTCGCTGGCGGACGTCGACGCGGCCGTGATCAATACGAACTTCGCGCTGGCCGCCGGCCTGCAGCCGACGAAGGACGCGATCGCGCTCGAAGACGTGCATAGCCCTTACGCGAACCTGATTGCCGTGCGTACGCAGGACAAGGACAAGCCATGGGTGAAGAAACTCGTCGCCGCGTATCAGTCGGAAGACGTGCGCCAGTTCATCAAGTCGGAGTTCAAGGGTTCGATGATCCCGTCGTTCTGACCGGCTGCGCACGATAACTTGCGGTATGGACGCCATGGGAGACCGTGGCGTTTTTTTTTGACTGCGGAGTCCGCGCCGCTTCGTTCTGCAGACAGGCCGCGTGTCGATGGTGCGAGCGTTGCAACATTCGCGGCCGATAATCCACTACACCCGTTCGATATCGACAACCGCATGGTTTCCACGGCCCCGCCCGCGCGCCTTTCCGCCCCGCGCATCTTCCTGGTTTTTCTGAGACTCGGACTGACCTGCTTTGGCGGACCGGTCGCGCATATCAGCTTCTTTCGCGACGAGTTCGTCAAACGCCGCGCGTGGCTCAGCGACGAAGCTTTCGCCGACATCGTCGCGTTGTGCCAGTTCATGCCGGGGCCGTCGAGCAGTCAGGTTGGAATCGCGCTCGGACTGCGGCAGGGTGGCTTGCCCGGCGCCGTTGCAGCATGGCTCGGTTTCACGTTGCCGTCGGCTGCGCTGCTGTGCGCGTTCGGCCTGGCGATGGCGCACTACGGAAACGCAGTCGGGCATGGCTGGCTACAGGGCCTTCAGCTCGTCGCGGTGGCCGTCGTGGCGCAGGCGCTGTGGAATATGGCCCGGACGCTCTGTCCCGATGCGCCGCGAGTCACGATCGCAGCGATTGCGACCGCGCTGATGCTGGCGTTCAGTTCGCCGTTCGCGCAGGTTGGCGTGCTGCTGGCCGGTGCGGTCGCCGGCTGGCTGCTGCGGGCTCACCTTCCCGAGCCGGGTGTGTCGGCGGATCAACACAGGATTGCTACACCTGCCCATTCGGCAGTCGCGCTGGTGTCGTTCGTCGCGCTACTGTGCGTGCTGCCCGTGGTGGCGGCAGCGTCGGGAAGTTATGCGCTGAATCTCTTCGGCAGTTTCTTTCGCGTCGGCTCGCTTGTGTTTGGCGGTGGGCATGTGGTGCTGCCGTTGCTCGAGTCGGTCGTCGTGCGGTCTGGCTGGGTCAAGGCCGATGCGTTTATCGCCGGGTACGGCGCCGCGCAGGCGGTGCCCGGACCGCTGTTCACCTTTGCGGCGTTTCTCGGCAGCGTGTCGAGCCGGCAGCCGGCAGGCGTTGCCGGCGCGGCGATCGCGGTCGCCGCGATCTTTCTGCCGTCGTTTCTGCTGGTGATCGGCGTGCTGCCATGGTGGGATCGTGTGCGCACGATGACCGGCGTCCGGTATGCGTTGATGGGGGTCAACGCGGCCGTGGTCGGGTTGCTGGCCGCAGCGTTATATTCCCCGCTTTGGGTGAGCGCGATTCACAACGCGACCGATCTTGTGCTTGCGGCGGTCGCGCTGCTCCTTCTGACGATGGCGCATTTTCCGCCGTGGCTGGTGGTGGGAATGGCAGCGGCGATCGGATACTTCGTGCTGTGACTTCGCGGCGCCGTGGCGTACCCGTCCACGGAGCCTATAACTCGCGTTCCCAGCGCTCTACGGTGAGGTCGGAGCCAAAGCATCGTTCAGGAATCGCCGCGGCGCACGTAAAGCCACTTCGCTCGCACAGCCGGCGCGCTCCCGGAAGCGTGGCCGCCGTAGATACCGTCAGTTTCGTATAGGCCGCCTGCGCCGCAAAGCGGGCACATTCGTCCATCAACTGCGCGCCGATGCCAAGACGCCGAACATCGGGTTCGACATAGAGCAGCCGCACCCGCGCGACCGTTGCCGATACACCGGCAACCAGTGCCGAACCGACGATCGACCCGTCCAGCTCCGCAATCCAGCCTGTCTCGCGCACGGGATCGTGCTGTCGCGCAAAGTCGGCCACGACCTGCGCGAGCTGCGCCTCGAAGGTGTGGTCCCAGCCGTGTTCAAGTGCGAACAGCTGCGCCTGGCGATGTACCAGCCAGCCGTACTCGCCCGCCTGCGGTGCGCGCAGCGTGATGACCATCTCGCGCCGGTTGCCGTGATCGAGTAGCCGTTCGACGACGCGCATGGCCGCGATGAGTTGCTCCTGCGACGCCGGAGCCAGCCGAAGCAGCACCGAGGACACCTCGTCGATGGCGGCTGCGTCGAGCGGCTCGTACGCAGCGCGGCCTAAGTCGGTGAGCGCAAGGAGCGATTGCCGCGCGTCGATGTCGGACGGGCGCCGCGAGATCAGATTGCGTCGCTCGAAGCTGGTCAACAAACGGCTCAGGTAGCCGCTGTCCAGACCGAGGCTGCGTGTGAGCGCGGCGGCGGTGTCGGCTTCGCCGCGCGACAGTTCATGCAGCACGCGGACTTCCGTCAGTGAGAAGGCGCTCTTTTGCAGGCGCTCATGCAGGGCACCGATGTACCTGGTATAGAAACGGTTGAAATGGCGGACGGCTTGCGCGCGTCGCAGCACCTCTGGATCAGTCAACGTCAGGCCCCCCGGCGGTCTTTTTTCTGTAGATCAAACTGCACTATATGCGATCGCATCCCTCATACAAACACGGGTCGGCACAATCTGAGGCGTATTGGTACTAAAGAGGTATCGTCATTTTCACTGATTAGCTTCTCCAATGCAGACCAGTTGAGGCCTCTGGTACGTGAAAAACGGCTGCTGTACGGGTAAATCCTGATCCAGTAAGGCGTTGTTATGCAACGTTTTAATTTGCTTGAATCGACCGCCTGGTAAGGCTTTGATGGAAGTTTAACCCCTCGGTGCCAGGTGGTTTGACTGGTATTATGTTGGTTATATAATGGGCTCCACTTTCAACAGGCCGCGCTTTCGATCACCGACCGCCGGAGCCCCATGGAAACTCGCTGGTCCGCCTTGATGCCTGACGTTCGCAACGTCACGCCGCTCTACCTGCAACTCGCGCGCAATCTCGCAACAGCGATCCATTGCGGCGTCTGGTCGGCCGGCGAGGCGTTGCCGTCGGAGCGCACGCTGTCGGATGCGATCGGCGTCTCGCGGATCACCGCACGCAAGGCGATCGAACTGCTGGTCGAGCAGGGCTTGATCCGGCGCGCACGGGGCGCGGGCAGTTTCATTACGCCGCGCGTCGAAGATCCGCTATCCCGTCTCACGGGCTTCACGAAAAAGATGGAGCAGCGCGGCTTCCGGCCGGATTCCGTCTGGCTCGAACGGGAGATCCGCGCGGCCAACCGCGACGAAATCGTCCACCTCGGGCTGTCGCCGGGCGCGCCTGTGGCGAGCCTGCGGCGGCTGCGGCGCGCGGACGGCATCGTGATGGCGGTCGAACACTCGGCGCTGCCCGCATCGATCGTGCCGGACCCGCAGGCGATTGGGCTCTCGCTTTACAGCTATCTGGAGCAGCGCGGCATGGCCGTGGTCCGCGCGCTGCAGCACTTCCGCGCGGTCAACGCGACGAGCGAGATTGCGGGCCTGATGGACATCGAGCCGCGCACGGCGCTGCTTGTCATCACGCGCATCGGCTACAGCGCCGACCAGCGCGCGATCGAACTGACCGACACCTATTGCCGCGACGACTACTACGACTTCGTCGCCGAATTGCGGCAGTAGGGCGGAACGCTGGATAGCAGGATCAGTCCTCGACGCATCACGCATTACGCATCATCAGAGAAGACACATGCTGACCGGAAACATACTGACTACCGAAGGCTGGATCCACGGCACGATCGAGTTCGCGAACGGGCGGATTACGTCGCTCACGGGCGAGCGGATAGATCCTGCAACGAACGACGATCCCTACATCCTGCCGGGTTTCATCGACCTGCACGTGCATGGCGGCGGCGGCTCCGACGTCATGGAGGCGGGCGATGCGATCGAAACCATCACCCGCACGCACGCACGCTACGGTACGACGAGCCTGCTCGCCACCACGATGACCGCCCCGCGCGACGAGCTGATGCGCGTCGTCGCAGGTCTCGGCGAGCTGGCCCGCGTGCGCACGCCGGGCGGCGCACGCGTGCTTGGCGTGCATCTCGAGGGACCGTATATCAACCCGGGCAAACTGGGCGCGCAGCCCGACGCCGCGGTCTCGGCGGTGCTCGACGAAGTGCTGAAGTATCTGTCGATCGCGCCGATTCGCGTGGTGACGCTCGCGCCGGAAATCTCCGGGCACATGGACATCATCTCCGAGATGGCGGCGCGCGGCGTGCGCGTGCAGCTGGGCCATTCGCTCGGCACGTACGACGACGCGGTCGCCGCCCTCAAGCACGGCGCCTGTGGCTTCACGCATCTGTTCAACGCGATGTCGCCGCTGCATCACCGCAATCCTGGGCTCGTCGGCGCGGCGCTCGCGCACGCCGAATTCGCCGAAATCATTCCTGATCTGCTGCATGTGCATCCGGGCGCGATCCGCGCCGCGCTCCGCGCGATTCCGCGCCTGTATGTGGTGACCGACAGCACGTCGGCCACCGGCATGCCCGACGGCGAATACCGCCTCGGCAGCCAGCATGTCACGAAGTGCCTCGGCGGCGTGCGTCTCGCCGACGGCACGCTCGCCGGCAGCACCCTGACGATGGATCAGGCGCTGCGCAACCTCGTCTCGCTCGGCCTGCCAATGGCCGACGTATCAAACCGTCTGTCGCGCTATGCCGCCGACTACCTCGGCATCGAAGACCGTGGCCGCATCGCGCGCGGCGCGTGGGCCGACGTCGTCGTGTTCGATCGTGAACTGGCCTTGAGTGCGACTTACGTCGAAGGAGAATCGATTGTCGAATATGCTTAACGAGGCGCTGGCGTCCGCTGAAGTGGTCGCCGCGCAACTCGCCGATATGTCGCGCGTCGAAGCGCTCGCGGAGAAGCTTGCCGAAGAGCCGCGCCATGTCGCGCTGACCGTGGCGCGCGGCAGTTCCGATCACGCGGCCAGTTACTTCGCCAGCCTCACGATGAGCCGCCTCGGGGTGCCGGTCGCGTCACTGCCGATGTCGGTCGCGACCCTGCAACAGGCGCCGCTGAAAGTGCAGGGCCAGCTGGCGCTGGCGTTTTCGCAGTCGGGCAAGAGCCCGGATCTGGTCGGCACGATGATCGCGCTGCGCGACGCGGGGGCGCTGACGGTTGCCGCGGTGAATGCGCCGTCGTCGCCGCTTGCCGATGCATGCGAGTTTCATCTGCCGCTCGTCGCCGGTCCTGAATTGAGTGTGGCCGCGACCAAAAGCTATATCGCGATGCTGTCGCTGTCTGCGCAACTGGTTGCGCACTGGCAGCGTGACGATGCCTTGCTCGCGGCGCTGCGCTCGCTGCCCGACGCGTTGCGCAAGGCAGGCACGCTCGACTGGTCGAAGGCCGTCGACGAACTGCGCGGCGTCGAGCGCATGATCGTGATCGGCCGCGGTCTCGGTCTCGCGATCGCTCAGGAAGCCGCGCTCAAGCTGAAGGAAACCTCCGGCATCCAGGCCGAAGCGTTTTCGAGCGCGGAAGTGCGTCATGGTCCGATGGAACTGATCGATCGCGACTATCCGCTGCTCGTTTTCGCGCCGCGCGGACCCGAACAGGCTGGCCTGATCCAGCTCGCGCACGACATGGAAGCGCGTGGTGCACGCGTGCTGCTCGCCGCACCGGACGACGTGCCGCAGGCGTCCTTGCCGCTCGTGGCCACCGATCATCCGGCGCTCGATCCGATCGCCGCGATTCTTTCCTTTTATGTGATGGCTGCCGGCCTCGCCGCTGCACGCGGACGCAATCCGGATACCCCGCGCCATCTGAATAAAGTCACCGAAACTCACTGATCGAGAAACCAGATGCGACGTGTTGAGGAGTCCAGCTTGATGAGCCATTCCCACGGCGATATTGTTCTGCTCGCGCCATTGACCGGCCCGGTCGTGCCGCTCGCCGACGTGCCTGATCCTGTGTTTTCGGGCGGCATGTTCGGCGATGGTATTGGCATTGATCCATTGACCGGCCAGCTCGTGGCGCCCTGCGACGGCGTGGTGACGCATCTCGCGCGCACCGGCCACGCATTGACGCTCGCGACGACTGAAGGCGCGGAAATCCTGCTGCACATCGGCATCGATACCGTCGAGCTGAGTGGCAAGGGTTTCACGCCGAAAGTCGCGCAGGGCGCATCGGTTCGTGCTGGCGATTTGTTGATCGAATTCGATCTGGACTACGTAGCATCCGTAGCGCCGAGTCTTGTGTCGGTCATCGCCGTCGCGAACTCCGATGCGTTCGAGATTGTCGAGCGTCCGGCAAACGGCATGCTGAAGGCCGGCGAAAGCCCGCTCTTCACGCTGCGTGCACGCGGGGGCGCAGCGGCTGAAGCGTCGCGCCAGGCGACTTACGTAACGGAGGAAGCGCGTCAGCTGGTGACGCTGAAACATGCCGGCGGCTTGCACGCACGGCCCGCAGCGCGTGCCCGCGAAGCAGCGCGGGGCCTCGATGCGCGCGTTGAAGTTCGCTATGAAGGACGCAAGGCGGCGATCGAAAGCGTCGTCGGTTTGCTGGGCCTTGGCGCTGGAGAAGGGGCCACGGTCGAGATCCTCGGCGTAGGTACACAGGCAGAAGCGGCTGTCGAGGCAGTCGCGCGTGAATTGCTGCGTGAGGCACACGGTGAAGCCGAAGAGAAGCCGGCGCGTCAAAGCTCACCCGCTCCAAAGCAGATGCTGCGTGCTGTCGGCGAGCCGCTCGCGCCGAATACGCTCGCGGGCGTGTGCGCCGCGCCCGGCATCGCCGTTGGCAAGATCGTTCGTTGGGATGACGCGGATATCGATCCGCCCGAAGCCGCGAGCGGCACGTCCGCCGCCGAAAGCCGCCTGCTCGACAAGGCGATCGCCTCTGTCGACGCAGATCTCGGTTCGACGATTCGCGACGCGTCGCAACGCGGTGCGCACGGCGAAGCGGGCATTTTCGCGGTGCATCGCGTGCTGCTCGAAGACCCCACGCTGCTCGACGCCGCGCGCGATCTGATCAGCCTCGGCAAGAGCGCGGGCTTCGCATGGCGCTCAGCGATCCGCGCGCAGATTGACGTGTTGACGAACATCCAGGACGAACTGCTCGCCGAACGCGCGGCGGATCTTCGCGACATCGAGAAGCGCGTGCTGCGTGCGCTCGGGGTTTCGAATCAGGTGGGTCGCGTGTTGCCTGATGAAGCCGTGCTCGTTGCAGAGGAGTTTACGCCGTCGGATCTGTCATCGCTCGATCGTGCGCGTGTGACCGCTCTTTTGATGGCGCGCGGTGGCGCGACCTCGCATGCAGCGATTATCGCGCGGCAGATCGGCATTCCGGCGCTCGTCGCCGTGGGCGATGCGCTGTTTGCGATTGCGGACGGCACGCAGGTGGTCGTCGATGCGAGCGCGGGCCGGCTTGAACATGCACCGACGGCGCTCGATGTCGAACGCGCGCGTACGGAGCGTGAGCGTCTGGCCGGCGTGCGTGAAGCGAATCGCCGCACGTCGCAACAGGCTGCCTCGACCAGTGATGGCCGCGCGATCGAAGTCGCCGCGAACATCGCGACGCTCGACGATGCGAAGACCGCGGTCGAAAACGGTGCCGACTCGGTGGGCCTCTTGCGCACCGAACTCCTTTTCATCCACCGTCAGGCGGCGCCTACCGTCGATGAACATCGCCAGAGCTATCAGGCGATCGTCGAAGCACTGGGCGGCCGTACTGCGATCATCCGCACGCTCGACGTCGGCGCGGACAAGGAAGTCGACTACCTGACGCTGCCGCCCGAACCGAACCCGGCGCTGGGCCTGCGCGGCATCCGTCTTGCCCAGGTGCGTCCCGACCTGCTCGACGATCAGTTGCGCGGCCTGCTTGCCGTGCAGCCGCTGGGTGCCGTGCGGATCCTGCTGCCGATGGTGACCGATTCCGGCGAACTGGTTCGACTGCGCAAGCGCATCGACGAACTGGCGCGCGAAGCGGGCCGCACAGGCGCGATCGAAGTCGGCGTGATGATCGAAGTGCCGTCGGCGGCGCTGCTCGCGGACCAGCTGTCGCAGCACGCGGACTTCCTGTCGATCGGGACCAACGACCTGACGCAATACACGCTCGCGATGGACCGCTGCCAGGCCGATCTCGCGGCGCAGGCGGATGGACTGCATCCGGCTGTGCTGCGCCTCATCGATGCAACCGTCAAGGGTGCGGCAAAGCATGGCAAGTGGGTCGGCGTGTGCGGTGCACTTGCTGGCGATCCGCTGGCCGTGCCCCTGCTGGTCGGCCTTGGCGTGACCGAGCTGTCGGTGGATCCGGTCTCTGTGCCGGGCATCAAGGCGCGGGTGCGCAAACTCGATTATCAGCTGTGCCGCCAGCGCGCCCAGGACGTCCTGGCGCTCGATTCGGCGCAGGCAGTAAGAGCCGTGAGCCGTGAAGTCTGGCCGCAGGACTGAACCCCGCAGGGTCCGCCAGCGCGCCCGCAATGATGTCAACGACGTAAAGCAACGACGTAGTCAACAGCTACGACCACATATCAACGACGACAAGGATTGGAGATATCAATGGATGGGAATCCGTTTCTGAAGATTCAGCGCCTCGGACGGGCGCTGATGCTGCCGATTGCGGTGCTGCCGGTCGCTGGCCTGCTGCTGCGCCTCGGCCAGCCCGATGTGTTCAACATCAAGATGATCGCCGATGCTGGCGGCGCGATTTTCGACAACCTGCCGCTGCTGTTTGCAATCGGCGTGGCGGTCGGCTTCGCGAAGGACAACAACGGCGTGGCGGCGCTCGCAGGTGCGATCGGCTATCTCGTGCAGATCGCGGTGATGAAGGACATCAACGACAAGCTCAACATGGGTGTGCTGTCGGGGATCGTCGCCGGTATCGTTGCCGGCCTGCTGTACAACCGGTACAAGGACATCAAGCTGCCCGATTACCTCGCATTCTTCGGAGGGAAACGCTTCGTGCCGATTGCCACCGGGGTGGTGTGTCTGGCGACAGGCATCGTGTTCGGCTACGTGTGGCAGCCCGTGCAGGCCGTCATCGATCTGGCCGGCCACTGGCTCACGACGGCAGGCGCGATCGGCACCTTCGTGTTCGGCGTGCTGAACCGCCTGCTGCTGGTCACCGGCCTGCATCACATCCTGAATTCGCTCGCATGGTTCGTGTTCGGCAACTTCACGCCGCCGGGCGGCGCAGCGGTGACGGGCGACCTGCATCGCTTCTTCGCCGGCGACGCGACTGCGGGCGGCTTCATGACGGGCTTCTTCCCGGTCATGATGTTCGGCCTGCCGGCGGCCTGCCTCGCGATGTTCCACGAAGCACCGAAGGAGCGCCGTGCGCTGGTCGGCGGCCTGCTGTTCTCGATGGCGCTCACGTCGTTCCTGACGGGCGTAACGGAGCCGATTGAATTCAGCTTCATGTTCCTCGCACCGGTGCTGTATGTGATCCACGCCTTGCTGACCGGGCTGTCGCTCGCGATCTGCTCGGCGCTCGGCATTCACCTTGGCTTCACGTTCTCGGCCGGCGCGATCGACTATGTGCTGAACTACGGCCTGTCCACCCGCGGCTGGTGGGCGATTCCAATCGGCATCGTGTACGCGGTGGTGTACTACGGTCTGTTCCGCTTCTTCATCCGCAAGTTCAACATGGCGACGCCGGGCCGCGAACCGGCAAACGGCGATGCGCAGACCGACGCGCCCGCAGCAGGCGGCTACGTCGCGCCGGCGGCCGGAGTTGCTGCGACGCGTGCGCAGCGGTACATCGCAGCACTGGGCGGCGCGTCGAACCTGACGCTCGTCGATGCCTGCACGACGCGTCTGCGGCTGTCGGTGGTGGATTCGGGCAAGGTGTCCGAAGCGGATCTGAAGACGATCGGCGCGCGTGGCGTACTCAAGCGCGACGCAACCAACGTGCAGGTGATCATCGGGCCGGAAGCCGACATGATCGCCGACGAAATCCGTACGACGATCGATCAGGGAATTGCAGTCGGAACGAAGCCGGCTGCGGCTGCTCCGGTTGTCAGCGCGCCGGTGGCAACGCCAGGGGCGTCGGCGGGCGGACCGCTGGATCCGGATCCCGTGCGCTGGCTCGCCGTGTTCGGCGGCGCGAGCAACGTCAGCTCGCTCGATGCGGTGGCGGCGACACGTCTGCGCATTGTCGTGCGGGACCCGTCGGCAGTGGATCGTCAGTTGCTGGCGGGGCTGGATGTCGCGTGGGTGTCGGCGGATACTTTCCACATCGTCGTGGGGCAGGCTGCTGCGCGCTACGCGCAGCAGATGTCGGCTCGTTTGCCGACGGCAACGGGCGGAGCGACGACTCAGCCGGCATGATGGGTGAGCACCTGTCGGTGTGAATGAAGAAAGAGCGGCGCCCGAGGGCGCCGCTCTTTCGTTTACCGCGTGAATCGCCGTCAGTGACGCGTTCTTCAGTCCTGACGCTGCCTGAACGCCGCACCGCTACCTGTCGCGCCGCTTCGCCGCGATTCGAGCCACATTACGTTGATGATGCCGAACGCGAGTGCCACACCTACCCCGAGTATCCAGCTGAAATACCACATCTCGTGCTCCTTTGAATCTGTATCGGCCGACGCTGCGCGCAGGGCGGGCGCCGCCTGAAGGTCAGTACATCGAATGGCTGTTTTCCTTGAGCGCGGCGGCGGTGACCTTGCCCCGCATCACGCGATACACCCAGGCTGTATAGAGCAGGATGATCGGCAGGAAAATGATGACGGCGACCAGCATGATCTGCAGCGTCATCTGGCTCGAGGTCGAATCCCAGACGGTGAGGCTGCTGCGCCCGTCGAGCGACGACGGCATGATGAACGGAAACATCGAAAATCCCGCCGTCAGGATCACGCCCACCACCATCAGCCCGCTCGAGATGAACGCCGTCTTTTCGAATCTTGACCCGGCGAGTGCCAATGCCAGCACGCCGCCAAGCACACCCACGAGTGGCGCCGCGATCATCCACGGATACGTCGAATAGTTGGTGAGCCACAGGCCCGGTGCGCCCAGCACGGTCTTCAGAAGCGGATTGGCGACGGTATCGAGCGGCGCGGCGTCGACGATCTGATAGCCGCCGATCATCGTGGCCACCAGCACGCCGGAAATCAGGAATAGCGCGACGGCGACGAGCGATGCGACCCGCAGCGCCACCGATGCACGGCGCGCGACGATGCCGTCCGTCTTCATCTTCACGAACGCCGCGCCATGGGCTGCGAGCATCGACATGCTGACAAGCCCGCACAGCAACGCGAACGGATTGAGCAGGCCGAAGAAGCTGCCGTGATAGGTGACGCGCAGATCGGTATCGAACGAGAACGGTACGCCTTGCAGCAGATTGCCGAACGCGATGCCGATGACGAGCGGTGGCACGAAGCCGCCGATGAACAGACCCCAGTCCCACGCGGTGCGCCAGCGCGGATTGTCACGTTTGCCGCGATAGTCGAAACCGACTGGCCGGAAAAACAGCGAGAACAGCACGAGCAGCATCGCGAAATAGAAGCCCGAGAACGAAGCGGCATAGACCAGCGGCCATGCTGCAAACATCGCACCGCCTGCCGTCACGAACCATACCTGGTTGCCTTCCCATGTCGCGCCGACCGTATTGACAATGATGCGTCGTTCTTCGTCGCTCTTGCCGATGAAGGGCAGCAGTATGCAGGCGCCCATGTCGAAGCCATCGGTGAGCGCGAAGCCGATCATCAGGGTGCCGATCAGCACCCACCAGATCACCTTGAGCGTTGCGTAGTCCATAGTGTTGTTTCCCGTAGAGGAGACCGGTTGCGGCTCACGCGACCGTATTGGCAGGCAGCGCCGCGGCGCGCCCGTCCTGCTCGTGGTGATAGCGGCCGGTATGGAGCGACGACGGTCCGAGGCGCGCGTACTTGAACATCAGCATGATTTCGATGACGAAGAGCCCGGTGTAGAACACCACGAAACCGGCGAGGCTCAGGTACAGGTCGCCCGGCTCCAGGCTCGATGCAGCCAGCGTGGTCGGCAGGATGCCGGCAATGCTCCACGGCTGGCGGCCCATTTCAGCGACGATCCAGCCGAATTCAGCTGCGATCCACGGCAGGGGAATCGCCCACACGGCCCAGCGCAGGAACCAGCGGCGCTTGTCGAGCAGCAAGGTGCGTTGCGCGCAGAACCAGAACGCGAGCACGAAGGTCGCGAGGAACAGCAGGCCGAGACCCACCATCAGGCGAAACGAGAAGAACAACGGCAGGACTGGCGGAATGGTCCTCTTCGCTGCCAGGGCAATCTGTTGCGGTGTCGCGTCCGTGACGTTCGCCGTGAACTGCTTGAGCAGCAAGCCGTAGCCAAGATCTTCCTTGTGCGCGGCGAAGGCGGCGCGGTCTTCGTCGGTAGCGTCGTTCTCCCTGAGTTTTTGCAGCGCGCTGTACGCAATCATGCCGTTCTTGATGCGCGCCTCGTTGCGCGCCATCAGGTCTCTGAGCCCTACGACCGGTTCGTCGAGCGAGCGGGTTGCGATGATGCCGAGCGCATAGGGAATGCGGATCGCGTAGTCGGTGCGCTCTTCCTGCTGGTTGGGAATGCCAAAGATTGTGAACGGCGCGGGCGCAGGAGCGGTCTCCCATTCCGATTCGATTGCCGCGAGTTTGACCTGCTGCACTTCACCGGTGCGATAGCCGGATTCGTCGCCAAGCACAATCACGCACAGCGCCGACGCGAGACCAAAACCCGCGGCAATCGCAAACGAACGCAGCGCAAATTCGGTATCGCGACGCTTCAGCAGATACCACGACGACACGCCGAGCACGAACATCGCCGCCGTCACATAGCCTGCTGACACGGTGTGCACGAACTTCACCTGCGCGACCGGGTTGAACAGCACCGCAAAGATGCTGGTGAGTTCCATGCGCATTGTTTCGTAGTTGAACTCAGCGCCGACGGGATTGTTCATCCAGCCGTTCGCGACGAGGATCCACAGCGCCGAGAGGTTCGAACCCAGTGCGACGCAGAAGGTGACGATCAGATGCTGCACCTTCGACAAACGCTTCCAGCCGAAGAAGAACAGCCCTACGAAGGTCGATTCGAGAAAGAATGCCATCAGCCCTTCGACGGCGAGCGGCACGCCGAAGATATCGCCGACGTAGTGCGAGTAGTACGACCAGTTGGTGCCGAACTGGAATTCGAGCGTGAGGCCGGTTGCGACGCCCATCGCGAAATTGATCCCGAAGAGCTTGCCCCAGAACTGGGTCATGTCCTTGTAGATCTCTTTGCCGGTCATGACATAGACCGACTCCATGATGACGAGCAGCCACGACAGGCCGAGCGTCAAGGGAACGAAGAGGAAGTGATAGAGCGCCGTGACGGCGAACTGTAGGCGCGAGAGATCGACGACTTCGCTAGCGGGCATGTGGATCACCTTGGGACGGGTGCGAGGCAGGGATGTCGAACAGCGCCTGCGCGACTTGCGCGGGCGGCATCGACATGTGATCCGCCTGCGGATGATTGAAGAATGCGTATTTGAGGATCATCAGCAGCGCGAACTTGATCGCGAGCACGATGACGATGTCGCGTGCAAAGGTCGGGCCGCGCGCCCAAGCGGCGCAGCGCCCGCGCAGGCTCCGGGGGGAGGGACTCCTGTGGTTCAACGTTATGGTCATGATCGTTCGATACGGCTCCATGTGAGGGACACCGGTCGGGCCGCTCGACGCAGCCAGGCGAATGCATAACGGAATTCTAGGAGCGGGATAGTCCGCGCGTGAGGTCAGCGCTGCGGCATAGGGTCGCGAGGAGGAACCCGCGAAACCAGTATCACCGCGGGGTTTGCTCTACGTCAACAAAAAGGCATTCAGGTGAACCGGAAACGACCCGCAAACAGAACGCGATTCCAATAAAAAAGGCCCTGCGATCTTTCGATCGCAGGGCCCGGGTACCTGCCTGCTGCACCGAACAGGCCGGCAGCAGCGGTATTGCCTGTTATGCGTATTCGTTCAACGCACTACGCATTTTCTTCATTGCGCTCGCCTCGATCTGGCGGATGCGTTCAGCCGATACACCGAACTCGTCGGCCAGTTCGTGCAGCGTCGAGCCGCCCGAACCGTCGTCCTCGACGTGCAGCCAGCGTGCCTCGATGATGCGGCGGCTACGGGCGTCGAGCGATTCGAGCGCGCTGGCGATGCCGTCGCTTTGCAGCTTGTCGCGCTGACGTGCGGCGAGTACGGCTGTCGGCTCATTGTGCGAATCGGCGAGCCAGGCGATCGGCGAGTAAGCCTCTTCGCCATCCTCGACCTGACCCTCCAGCGCGATATCGCCGCCGGACAGACGCGTTTCCATTTCGGCCACTTCTTCGCGCTTGACGTTCAGTTCATTGGCAAGACCGTCGATTTCTTCAGGCGTAAATGCCTGGAAGCCTTGCTTGTGGCTGCGCAGGTTGAAGAACAGCTTGCGCTGCGCCTTGGTAGTCGCGACCTTCACCATGCGCCAGTTGCGCAGGATGTACTCGTGAATCTCAGCCTTGATCCAGTGCATCGCATACGACACGAGACGCACGTTCTGCGCCGGATCGAAGCGCTTCACGGCCTTCATCAGACCGATATTGCCTTCCTGGATCAGGTCTGCATGCGGCAGGCCGTAGCCGAGGTAGTTGCGCGCGATCGACACGACGAGGCGCAGATGCGACAGGACAAGACGGCGCGCAGACTCGAGATTGTTCTGCTCGCGGAATTCAGTGGCGAACTGGCGTTCTTCCGCCGGCGTCAGCATCGGAATCCGGTTAACGGCCTGGATGTAGGCGTCGATATTGCCCAGCTGGCCGGGCAGCAGCGAAAAATGCGCGAGCGCCAGTGCACCTGCCGGAGCGGCCTTAGCCGACGACGGGCTCAGAGTACTCGGAAGGGTCAATGCGTTGCTCACGTATAAAACTCCTCAGAAACAGGAAGCCGGAAACGACTTCTCGGTGGATGTTAGCACTCCGGTAAGTGGAGTGCTAATACTTAGAACGGGTAGGGTCATCGAAGTTCCGTAAAAACTATTGGAACGTCACCTCTAATAGTATTGTAGGCTCACTCCACGAACCCTGCTGACCCCCGCACCCGTTACCGGGCGCCGTCGCCTGGAAGGACCAGATAACCACTTTTTGCGCATCTTTAAGTGGCTGTTTGCCAAAACTGATGGAGGTGCGTAAGGTTCATTTCATCCATCTTCTCTCTAAATATCGACAGCCGCACGGCGGTATCCCCTCAATCTGAGGCAACGGTGTCGGATGTACAAGAAAAAATCACCGCGCGGCTGGACCCTGTGAGGCACTCTTGTATTGGCCCTCTTTGGGGTTTCGCGAATCGCGGCCGCGGATCAGTTCGGGATCCAGATCGCCGGCGGCTCGGCGGCCCACATTCGCAAGCTCGACCTCGGCTTCGTCTGGGATCCGGATCTGACATGGTGGCAAATCGGCGACTGGCATTTTTCGCTCGTCGGCGAGGGACACGTGTCCTGGTGGCACTCGGATGACGGCGGCGAACACAATAATATCGGCGAAATAGGCATCACGCCGGTGATCCGTTTCATCAAGGGTGCCGGCGCGGTCCGGCCGTTCGTCGAGGTGGGGGCCGGTGTGCGGCGGCTGACGAGCACGGCCATCTCCGAATCGCACAGGATGTCGACGGCATTCCAGTTCGCCGAAATGGTCGGCGTCGGGGCGCAGTTCGGCAGTCGCCAGCAGTACCTTGCGGGCTTCCGGTTTCAGCATGTATCGAACGGCGGTATCAAAGAGCCGAATCCTGGTATAAATTTCAGCCAGCTATATCTGCAATACAACTTCTGACGATCGGGGCTGCCGGCAGCGGTGCCCTTTGATGCAAAGGGGCTGAGCGATGGCGGCGGCAAAAGTGATCGAGGCGATTCGGGGACTGGAGCGTGACCGCTTTCGCGCGATGGTCGACGGAAACGGAGAACTGCTCGACGCGTTGCTGTCGGACAGCGTGATCTATGTTCATACGAACGGCAAGCGTGAGTCCAAGCAGCAGTTCATCGACGCGATCACGGCCGGGCGTCGTCGTTACCGGCAGATCGAGATCCAGTCTCAGGAAGTGCTGACGGTGGGAAGCGAAACCTGCGTCGTCACGGGCCGCGCGCTGATCGAGATGGAAGCGAACAATGGCGCACTGCTCTTTCCGATCGCCTACACGGCAGTTCAGACCCAGGAGGCCGGGCAGTGGCGGTTGATCGCATGGCAGGCGACGCGTTGCGCGCTCGAGTGACCTGATGGTTTCCGGGCTCGTCAGTCCGCCTCGTGAGCGGGCTGTGCACGCCGGCGTCATGTTGCGACGCCGGCGTTAAAGCGATCGCCTGCCTGCGCTGCTTCTGACCACTATGCGGCAGCGCGCCGGTCCACCGGCTTCCAGAGCGCGCGATTGACACCGCTTACGAGCGCATCGACGGCTGCCGTCGCGACATCCTCACTGACCCCTACGCCATAACGCACGGGCTGCTCGCCGACCCGGCAGCCGACGAACGCCGCCGTGCGGCCGTCCGCGGTGCGCAGGCATTCGTATGACGTGATCTCGACCGGCTGTCGAGCCGCCGTAGCCATAGCGTGTGCGGCTGCCCGCGCGTAGTCCTCGCCTGCCTCGTGGCCTTCCGTGTACGCTTCGTCCGGTTCGGGCACTTTCAGCTCGCGGTTTTCCCAGCGCACGGTGGTCTTGTTGATGCGCACTGCGGGTCCGTCAGTCTCGAAGTACTCGCGGGCGAAAAGAGCGCAGACGGCGTCGCCTGTCACTTCTTCGCCGGATTGATCCGCGACCGCCTGCACCGCATGACTGAACTCGATCTGCACGCGGCGCGGCGGCGTGAAGCCCATGCCGCGCTCGAGGAGATACGTCGCGCCGCCCTTGCCGGACTGGCTGTTCACGCGGATGACGGCGTCGTAGCTGCGGCCAAGATCGGCCGGATCGACAGGCAGGTATGGCACTTCCCAGATCGTGTCTGGCGACTGCTGCGCGAAGCCTTTGCGGATCGCGTCCTGGTGCGAGCCCGAGAAGGCGGTGAACACAAGGTCGCCCGCGTAGGGGTGGCGCGGATGCACCGGAATCTGGTTGCAGCGCTCGACGACACGGCGCACCGCGTCGATATCGGAGAAATCGAGGCCCGGATCGACGCCCTGCGTGTAGAGATTCATCGCGAGCGTGACGAGGTCGACGTTGCCCGTGCGCTCGCCGTTGCCGAAGAGACACCCTTCGACGCGGTCCGCGCCGGCCATCAGCGCGAGTTCTGCGGCGGCCACGGCCGTGCCGCGGTCGTTATGCGGATGGATCGACAACACGATGCTGTCGCGATAGCCGAGGTTGCGGTCCATCCATTCGATCTGGTCGGCGAACACGTTCGGCGTCGCGGCTTCGACCGTGGCCGGCAGATTGATGATCATTTTGTGATCGCGCGTCGGGCGCCAGGTTTGGGCGACCGCGTCGCACACTTCCCGCGCGAAGGTCAACTCGGTCATGCTGAACGTTTCCGGCGAATACTGATAGTTCCAGTGCGTGTGCGGGCGTGCGTCGGCGTATTCGCGGATGACCCGCGTGCCCTCCACGGCCAGCGCCTTCACCTCGTCCTTCGACTGGTTGAACACGATCTTGCGGAACGACGGGCAAATCGCGTTGTACAGATGCACGATCGCGCGCGGCACGCCTTCGAGTGCCTCGAAGGTACGGGCGATCAGCGCTTCGCGCGACTGCACAAGCACTTCGATCGTGACGTCGTCGGGAATGCGCCTTTCGTCGATCAGGCGACGAACGAAATCGAAGTCGGTCTGCGAAGCCGACGGAAAGCCGACTTCGATTTCCTTGAAGCCGATGGCCACCAGTGTCTCGAAGAACTCGAGCTTCTGCTCGATGCTCATCGGTTCGATCAGCGACTGGTTGCCGTCGCGCAGATCGGTGCTCATCCAGACCGGCGCGCGTTCGATCGTGCGACCCGGCCACTTTCGGCCGGTCAGCCGGACTGCGGGGAAGGGGCGATATTTTTCAGCAGGGTTGTGCAACATGGTGAGCCTCGTTCGTTTTGTCGTGTGCGAATGGATGTGGCGTCGAGCGGCTGGCGGGTTGCCACAGATGCACGGTCCGCCAGCCGGCGGCTAGCGGCAGCAACGAACGGGCGCGAACGAAGAACGTCATGGCGATGATGACGCTGGTGACGATCATGGCTTGTGCCCATGCAACGTGCATTTTGACCCTCGCGATTCGTCCGAACGGTAAACGGACGAACACAGACGACTTACAGGTTGTGAAAGGAACTACGGGGTTGGGGTGAAGCTGGAACTGCCGGAACTGCTTTGAGGACCGCGCGAAATGCCGATGCGCGGCGCTACGTCTGACTTACGCTAGACGTAGCGATAGGGGCCGCGGTAGGCGGCCGAAGGTAATTCGGAGGGTGTTCGGAAAGGAACGCATTCGCACAATGTATGCCAGTGCGGCGGGATGTGTCAACCGGCGATCTGGCGGCGAGACCACGTCACGGCAGCGCCAGATTCCCTGAACCGGCCGCGGAACCGCGTCAGGCGGCGCGTCTGGCGATATCGACGATCAGTTCAACCTGTCGCGCGATTGCCGACGGCACAGGCGCGTCGCCGCGCAGGACTGCGTCGATCCAGGCAGCCGTCCTGGCGGCGTCGCGTCCTTCCGGCAGATCGACTTCTGGCGCGTCCGACGACGAGCGCTCGGCCGCTACGACCGTTTCGCAGATTCCGTCGTGCAGCCAGTCGACCTGGACCTGGCGACGTGTATCAGCGACGGCCTCGCCTTCGGTGCCACGGGCGAGCAACGCACCGCCCACTGCTGCGTCAGGGTGCGCCTGGAACAGCTGCGTGAGGCTCTCGCGATAGGGCGGATGCGTGTAGTTCACGAGCCGCAGCCCGTGCGGCGTGAACGGCTGGAGGATCTTGACCAGGGTATGCGTCGAATTGCGTACGCCCATCCGGCGGCGCAGCGCGAGCAGGCGCGCGAGCTTCGGTGCGAGCGTCGCGATCGGCGCGAACGCCAGGCGGCGCGCGGCGAGTGCTGCTTCGATATCGGCGTGTGTCTGCGCCGATGCAATGCCGAGGTGCGCAAAGATTTCGGCGCTCGTGACCCGGCCGGGATCTTCGGTCACCCCGTGCACCAGCACCGGCACGCCTTCGCGGGCGAGCAGGAGCGCGAGCAGCGGCACGAGATTCGGTTGCTTGCGCGCGCCGTTGTAGCTCGGTATCGACACGGCCTGAAAGGCATTGTGCTGCACGCGGATCGGCTCGAACGAAGTCTGTGCGGCCGCGAGCATCGCGGCGAGTTCGTCCCCGGTTTCGCCTTTGACGCGATAGGCCAGCAGCACCGCGCCGAGTTCGAGGTCGGATACGCGGCCGTCGAGCATCGCGGTGTAAAGCGCGTGGGTGTCGTCGGAAGACAGTGCGCGGGCGCCATTCGGCCCCCGGCCAATTTCCTTGATGAAGCGGGCGCACGGGAAGGCGGCGAGAGCGGTGTCGGTAGAGTCGGTCATCGGCTTGAGGCGTAGAGGCGTGCTTGCCCGATTGCGTGGGCTGCGACGTCAATTCAGCGGAACGGTAACGTGAGTGATTCAGTATCGCATCAACCGCGATCCCGCAAGCTGGCGGTGCGCGCGCGTTACACTCACCTTTTTTGCCGCCGCGCATGCGGCGCTCACCAGAAAAACGGAGAACAGGATGAGTTACGTGTTTGCGCCGGCGCCGGTTGTCGCGGTGCCGGTCGTCGGATCCAGCGAGAAGTTCGCGGTGCGGCGCATCTATTGCGTGGGCCGCAACTATGCTGCGCATGCGCGCGAGATGGGGCACGATCCGGATCGCGAACCGCCATTCTTCTTCGGCAAGCCGGCCGATGCCGTTGTGTATGTCGCGCCCGGCGAGACCGGCAATTTCCCCTATCCGTCGCAATCGAGGAACGTGCACTTCGAGATGGAACTGGTTGCCGCAATCGGCAAGGCCGGCAAGGACATCGTCGTCGACCGCGCGCTCGATCACGTCTACGGCTACGCGCTCGGCCTCGACATGACGCGCCGCGACCCGCAGGCCGAAGCGAAAAAGCTCGGCCGTCCGTGGGATACGGCGAAGGGCTTCGATCATTCGGCGCCGCTCGGCCCGATCCATCCGGTAGCGACGGCCGGTCACATCGACAAGGGCGCGATCTGGCTCACCGTCAATAGTGAGGAGAAGCAACGCTCGGACGTGGCGGACCTGATCTGGTCGATACCCGAGACCGTCGCGTATCTGTCGTCGCTGTTCGAACTGCAGCCGGGCGATCTGATCTTCACCGGCACGCCCGAAGGGGTCGGGGCCGTGGCGAAAGGGGATGTGATGATTGGTGGCGTCGACGGGCTCGGCGAGTTCAGTGTGCGCGTCGTCTGAGGCGGGCGAGTCGGGGGAAACGAAGCATGAAGCTTTATAGTTATTTTCGTAGCTCGGCGTCGTATCGCGTGCGCATCGCGTTGAACCTGAAGAACCTGCCGTACGACTACGTGCCGGTTCATCTGGTGCGAGGTGGCGGCGAGCAGCTGTCGCCCGAGTACCGCAAGCTGAATCCTGATGCGGTCGTGCCGACGCTTGTCGACGGTGACGACGTCATTACGCAGTCGCTGGCGATCATCGACTGGATCGACGAAACGCATCCCGAGCCGCCGCTTTTGCCGTCTACGCCCTCCGATCGCGCGTATGTCCGTTCGGTCGCGCTGCAGATCGCGTGCGAAATTCATCCGCTCAATAACCTGCGGGTGCTCAGATACCTGAAGCGCACGCTCGGCGTGAGCGATGAAGCGAAGGATGCGTGGTACCGACACTGGATCGAAGCGGGTTTTGCAACGCTCGAGGCTCATCTCGTGAGCGATGGACGCGCGGGCAAGCTGTGTTTCGGCGACACTCCGACGCTTGCCGACGCGTGTCTGGTGCCGCAGGTGTTCAACGCTCATCGCTTCAAGATCGACACCGCGCCGTTTCCGACGATTCATCGTATCTACGAGTACGCGATGCAGCTTGACGCTTTCCAGCGCGCGGCGCCCGAGCAGCAGCCGGATGCGGAGTGAGTAGCGGACGTACTGTATTGCTGCAGATGTGACAAGGGGCGGCCAGCGGGCGCCCCTTTTTTACTCCGATTCAGCCCGGAATGTGCGCTGACTTTACGCGCCCAGCAATGCGTCGGAGAATTCCTCCGCATTGAACGGCTGCAGGTCTTCGACCTTCTCTCCAATGCCGATGAAGTACACCGGCACCGGACGTTGCCTCGCGATCGCGGCCAGAATCCCGCCCTTCGCCGTGCCGTCGAGTTTCGTGACGATGAGGCCGGTCAAGCCGAGCGCATCGTCGAACGCCTTCACCTGGGCGAGCGCGTTCTGTCCGGTGTTGCCGTCGATCACGAGCAGGACTTCGTGCGGCGCACCGTCCATGGCCTTGCCGATCACGCGCTTCACCTTGCGCAACTCTTCCATCAGATGCAGTTGCGTCGGCAGACGGCCAGCCGTGTCGGCCATCAGCACGTCGATCTTGCGCGCACGCGCCGCGCCGACCGCGTCGAAAATGACCGCTGCCGGATCGCCGCTTTCCTGCGAGACGACCGTCACATTGTTGCGTTGCCCCCAGATCGCGAGCTGCTCACGCGCGGCTGCGCGGAAAGTATCGCCGGCGGCAAGCAGCACCGACTGGTCGAACCGCTGCAGATGTTTTGCAAGCTTGCCGATGCTGGTGGTCTTGCCGGCGCCGTTGACGCCCGCAATCATCATCACGAGCGGCTGCGCCCGGCCGAGCATCATCGATTTCTCGAGCGGTTTCAGCAGATCGATCAGCAGCGAGCGCAGCGCGGTTTTCACCTGTTGCGGATCGGTAAGCCGCTCGGCGCGGACCTTTTCGCGCAGCGTTTCAAGCAGGAACTCAGTAGCATCGACACCCGCATCCGACATCAGCAGGGCGGTTTCGAGTTCTTCGTACAATTCGTCGTCGATCTTCGCCCCGACGAAGATGCCCGTGAGGTTCGAACTTGTCTTCGACAGGCCGGATTTCAGGCGCGTCAGCCACGATTGCTTCGCGGAAGGCTCCGGCGCGGGCGGCGGCACGATCTCGACGGTTTCGATGGCGTTGTCGTCTTCCGGTAGCGGCGCCGGCGTGAGAGCGGCCGGTGCTGTCTGCGACGCAGCGGCCGTGACGGGCTGAGTTGCGCGAGACGGCGCCTGTACTGTCGGCGCAACGGGCGCAACGGGCGCAGGGGCCGGGCGCAAGCTTGCAGGCGCCTCCGGCACGAGCGGCATCTCATCCGGTCCTGTTTCCTCCTCGACCGGAGATTCCTGCGGCGCGGTCTCGGAGGTTTTCGAGCCCTTGAATCGTTTGAAAAAGCTGAACATGATCTGGCTTGGTGAGAGCGCGCGCGCCGGTGTCCGCAACCCGTCGGTCTGGCGGCAGCGGCAGGCAGCGTAGCAATGCGGGATGCAAGGCGCTGGAAGCCGGTCATTTTATCAGGCGTGTCCGGCCGCGTCGTTGCAGGCGTAGGCGCGATGCGGCGCAGGCGTGTGGTAACGTTGGCGCTCTGGCCCGCATCTGGCGCGGGCAATCCGTTCAGCGACCCGAATTCCGTATGTCCCGTTCTTCCCCTTCCCGCGCGCACGGCGCGTCTTCCGGCCGTAGCAAGGCGCCCCACGCGATCCGCATAATCGGAGGCGACTGGAAGCGTACGCCGCTGCCTGTGCTCGACCTTGACGGCCTGCGTCCGACGCCCGATCGCGTGCGCGAAACGCTCTTTAACTGGCTGGGTCAGCGGCTCGATGGTCAACGCTGTCTTGATCTCTTTGCCGGCAGCGGAGCACTAGGCTTCGAGGCCGCGTCGCGCGGCGCGGCGCGCGTGGTGATGGTTGAGCGCAATGCGCGTGCGGCCGGCCAATTGCGCGCGAACCAGGCGAAGCTGGCGGCGAAGGCGATCGAAATCGCCGAAGCTGACGCGCTCCGTCTGGCCGCGAGTCTCGCGCCGGGATCATTCGACGTGGTATTTCTCGACCCGCCGTTCGACTCCGATCTGCTCGAGCGTACGCTGGCGCTGGCCGCGCCGCTCGTCGCCGCCGACGGCTTTCTCTACATTGAAGCCGGTGACGCGCTCGATATCGCACAGACGGAAGCGCTGGCTGGCTGGAGCATCGTCCGGCAGGGCAAGGCGGGGGCGGTCCACTTTCATTTGCTGCAGCGCGAAAATGAGGAATAATGCGCGTTCCATAACAAGCGCCGGACGGCTGCCGTCACGCGCGCAACCGTCGGTGGACGTGCCCCGCGGGCATCGATCCACCCGTTTGTGTGATCAGAGAGGAGAAGTCTCATGGTAGTCGCCGTGTACCCGGGCACGTTCGACCCGCTGACGCGCGGTCACGAAGACCTCGTTCGGCGGGCGTCGAGCATATTCGATACGCTGGTCGTCGGCGTCGCCGACAGCCGCAACAAGAAGCCGTTCTTTACGCTCGAAGAACGCCTCGACATCGCTCACGAAGTGCTTGGTCACTATCCGAATGTGCAGGTGATGAGCTTCAAGGGCCTCCTGAAAGACTTCGTGCGCACCAACAACGCACGGGTGATCGTGCGGGGCCTGCGCGCCGTGTCGGACTTCGAATATGAGTTCCAGATGGCCGGCATGAACCGCTATTTGCTGCCTGACGTCGAAACGATGTTCATGACACCGTCCGACCAGTATCAGTTCATCTCGGGCACGATCGTCCGCGAGATCGCGCAGCTTGGCGGCGATGTCAGCAAGTTTGTGTTCCCGTCGGTCGAGAAATGGCTGAAGGAAAAGGTCGCGGCCCTTGAGCAGGATTCAGCGGGACAGACGTAAGCGGCGTAAACTATCCGTTTGCGGAATGACTGCCGGCTGCTCGCCGGCGTGAAGTGAGAAGAAGTATGGCCTTGATGATTACCGACGAGTGCATCAATTGCGACGTCTGCGAGCCGGAGTGCCCGAACGACGCGATTTCGATGGGCCCGGAAATCTATGTGATCGATCCGAAGAAATGCACCGAGTGCGTCGGGCATTTCGACGAGCCGCAGTGTCAGCAGGTGTGTCCCGTCGAGTGTATTCCGCGCGATCCGCAGCATATGGAGACGCCGGACGGATTGATGGCGAAATATCACGCTTTGCAGGCGGCGAAGGGTGCCTGATCGCCAGATCAGGCGCCGCGCTTTCTGGACGTAAAAAACCGGGCGACATCGCCCGGTTTTCATTTTTACCCGGCTGCAGCGGTGCTACTCAGCCTCATCCCACGTATCCGCCCAGTATGTCGCGAAGGGCGTTGAGCAAAGCGTCGCATTCGGCATCGGTGCCGATCGAAATGCGCAGATGCTGGTCGATGCGCGGCGCCTTGAAGTGCCGCACAAAGATCTCCTTCTCGCGTAGTTGCGTCGCGAGCGTCGCAGCATCGTAGCCCTCGTGTCGCGCGAATACGAAGTTCGCTGCAGAGGGCACCACCTCGAAGCCCAACGCCGTCAGTTCTGCCGACAACCGTTCGCGGCTCGCGACGACCTTATCGCAGCTGTCGCGAAACCACGCGTCGTCTTTGTAGGCAGCGGTGGCGGCAGCCAGCGCCAGGCGGTCGAGCGGGTACGAGTTGAAGCTGTCCTTCACGCGGTTGAGCGCTTCGATCAGTGCGGCGTTGCCGAACGCGAAACCCACACGCATGCCGGCCAGCGAGCGCGCCTTCGATACCGTCTGCACGACCAGCAGATTCGGATATCGATCGATCAGCCCGATCGCGGACCCGGCGCCGAAGTCGACATAGGCTTCATCCACCACCACGACCGACTCCGTGTTGCGCTCGAGCAGCCGCTCGATATCGGCAAGCGGCAGCGCGCGACCCGTCGGTGCATTCGGATTCGGGAACAGCACGCCGCCGTTAGGCGCGGCGTACTCGTCGAGATGAATCGCGAAGGCTTCGTCGAGCGCAACGGTCCGGTATTCGACTTCGTAAAGCCGTGCGTACGTCGGATAGAAGCTGTACGTGATGTCGGGAAAGAGGATTGGATGCGCGTGCTTCAGCAGCGCCTGAAAGACGTGCGCGAGCACTTCGTCCGAACCGTTGCCGACGAATATCTGTTCCGCCCGGATGCCATGGTGCGCGGCAACGGTCTCGCGAAGCTCGCGAGCCGACGGATCCGGATAGCGTCGCAGAGCATCGGCCGTTTCGCCGAGCTCGCGGCGGATCGCATCAACCACGCGCGGCGACGGCGGGTACGGATTTTCATTGGTATTCAGCTTGACCGGATGCGCGAGCTTGGGCTGTTCGCCCGGCACATACGGCGTCAACCGATGAACGATGTCACTCCAGAAACGGCTCAAACCAACCTCCTGTCGATGGCTGCACGGTGTGGATGAATGGCGCTGCTTCGGCTGCTTCCACGATGTCTGTTACGCGTTGCGATGCAGTTGCATCATGGCACGTTCGAGTTCGCCCTTGACGACGAGCGGCATCACGGCGAGCGAACGTTCGATCGACGCGTCGATCACATCCTGCTCCTCCCTGCGCGGCGGCTTGAGTACGAAGTTCGCCACATCAGGTTTCGCGCCAGCTCGAGCGCCCTCGGGAATAAGATCGCGTGGATGACCGATACCGATCCGCAACCGCCAGTACTGCTGGGTCGACAGATGCGCGGAGATGTCCTTCAGCCCATTATGGCCACCGCTGCCGCCGCCGAGCTTCAGCTTGACGACGCCAGGTGAGAGATCGAGTTCATCGTGCGCGACGAGGATCTGGTCGGGCAGGATCTTGAAGAAATGCGCAGCCGCGACGACCGATTGCCCTGAGCGGTTCATATAAGTCTGCGGTTCGAGCAGATGCACTTCTTCGCCAAAGAGACGAGCCCTGGCATAGAAGCCGTGAAAGCGTCGCTCGTCGCGCAGTGCCGTGCCCGCCTCACGCGCGAGTTGATCGACCAGCCAGAAGCCGGCATTGTGGCGCGTCGCGGTGTATTCGGCGCCCGGATTACCGAGTCCGACGATCAGCTTGATCATGAGTCGATGAGGGCCCACATACAGCCGGACCAGAAGAGTCGAAAAAAAACCCGCCGGGGCGAACCGCGGCGGGTGACGTCGTCCGTTCCATAGAAACGGATCGAGAGGATTGCTCGCTTATTGTGCGATCAGGCAGCCGGCGTTTCGCCTTCGCCTGCAGCAGCGGCTTCGTCAGCCACGGCGCCAGCCGGAACCGTCGCCGATGCGATCACCGGGTTTTCTGCTTCGACGTGTGCAATCAGGGCGACACCCGCCGGCAGCACGATGTCCTTCGCATGCATCGTCTGACCGGCTTCGATCTTGGCCAGGTCGACTTCGAGGAACTCAGGAAGTGCGGACGGCAGGCACTCGATTTCGATGTCGTTCACGACGTGCGAGATGATCGCGCCCGACAGCTTCACTGCCGGGTTCGATTCCTGGTTCATGAAGTGCAGCGGCACCTTGGTGTGCAGCTTCTTCTTCGCGTCGACGCGCTGGAAGTCCACGTGCAGCACGAGCTGACGGAACGGATGGTATTGCACGTCGCGCAGCAGAACCTGTTGCGACTTGCCTGCCACTTCCAGATCGAGGATCGACGAGTGGAAAACTTCTTTCTTCAGCGCGTGCCACAGCGCGTTGTGATCGAGTTCGATCAGTTGCGGTTGTGCGTCAGCGCCATATACGATTCCCGGCGTCTTGCCGGTAATACGCAGGCGGCGGCTCGCACCCGTACCTTGCAGACTACGCTCGAAAGCGACTACTTTCATCTTGATTCTCCAATGCACTGCCCGCGACCAGGCAGTAAAAATGGGGCCTTCACGCAATGAGCGCAGGCCCCAGAGCTAGCGGCACGAACCTTCGTCCGTTCGTGCCGATTGTGCAAAAGCGCAGCAAGCTGCGCCTTCGCAAATTCCTGATTATTCCGCGAACAGCGACATCACCGAGTCGCCGCGACGGATACGCGAGAACGTTTCGGCGAGCAGGCCAGCGCTCGTCAGCGAACGGATCTTCGAGCAGGAGCGGGCTTCTTCGCCGAGCGGAATCGTATCGGTGACGACGAGTTCGTCGAGCGCCGAGTTGGCGATGCGCTCGCCAGCACCGCCGGACAGCACCGGGTGCGTTGCGTAGGCGAACACCTGCTTCGCGCCGCGCTCCTTCAACACCTGCGCCGCCTTGCAAAGCGTGCCCGCGGTGTCGACCATGTCGTCCATGATCACGCAGGTACGGCCTTCGACTTCACCGATGATGTTCATCACTTCCGCAACGTTCGCCTTCGGACGACGCTTGTCGATGATGGCGAGATCGCAGTTCAGCTGCTTCGCAAGTGCACGGGCGCGAACCACACCGCCGACGTCCGGCGAGACGACCAGCAGGTTCTCGTAGTTTTGCTTGCGCAGATCGCCGAGCAGCACGGGCGTCGCGTAGATGTTGTCGACAGGGATGTCGAAGAAGCCTTGAATCTGGTCAGCGTGCAGATCCATCGTGATGATCCGCTCGACGCCAGCGATTTCCAGCATGTTCGCCACTACCTTCGCCGAGATAGCGACGCGCGCCGAACGCGGGCGTCGATCCTGGCGGGCGTACCCGAAGTAGGGGATGGCTGCGGTGATCCGGCCGGCGGATGCGCGCTTGAGCGCATCGACCATGATCATCAGTTCCATCAGGTTGTCGTTCGTCGGCGCGCAGGTGGACTGCAGGACGAAAACATCCTTGCCGCGTACGTTTTCCTGAATTTCGACCTGGATCTCACCGTCGGAAAAACGGCTGGCCATTGCCTTGCCAAGTGGAATACCGAGGATTTTGACGACTTCCTGCGCAAGCGCGGGATTCGCGTTGCCAGTAAAAACCATCAGGCCGTCATGGCTGCTCATCGTGCACCTGCTTCAGGCTGGGGGGCGAGAGAATGCGAGAATATTTGGCAGGGGAGGAAGGACTCGAACCCTCGAATGCCGGAATCAAAATCCGGTGCCTTAACCAACTTGGCGACTCCCCTACACTAACTTTGAGCTTCACCGGATGAGCAGACCCCCCCGATGATGCAAAACCTATGCCGCGAAAGCGAAGAGTGGATGCTTATCCAGGCTGGCAGTTACTGCACTGTTCCACTCGGCTGGCAGTTTGGCTTGCGCCGCTTTTGCTTCACCGATGCTGCGAAACGCTGCAAAAACGCTTGCACCCGATCCGGTCATCCGCGCCGGTGCGATGTTATCAAACCATCCAAGCACCCGCGCAACTTCCGCGTATTTTCCCACGACAACTGATTGCATGTCATTCCGGCCAAAACTGTCGGGCCATTCTGCGCTGCAACTTTGCTGTGCAAGAAAGTCCGTAATTGTGAGGGGTTTCGTATCTCTTGTCAACGCTTTTTCGGAAAAAATCGCTGCAGTGGGAACGTGAACCTTTGGCGTCACAATCAGGAAACAACGCGGCGGCAATTGTACCTGCTGAAGTGCTTCTCCGACACCCTCTGCAAATGCATTTTTTCCAAAGACGAAAAACGGGACGTCGGCGCCGAGCTTCAATGCGAGCGCCTGCAATTCGGTACGTGGTAAATCGAGCTTCCACAGACGGTTCAACGCGAGCAACGTCGTTGCCGCATCCGAGCTGCCGCCGCCGAGACCTGCGCCCATCGGCAGGCGCTTGTCGATTTCGATGTCGACGCCCGGACGGGTGCCCGTATGGGCCTTCAACAGCATCGCTGCGCGCACCGTAAGGTCGCTTTCAGCGGGCACGTCTGCGACTTCTGTCTTGCGCACGATGCGGTCATCGTCGCGTAGTGTGAAGTGCAGTGTATCGCCCCAGTCGAGCAGCTGAAATACGGTCTGCAGCGCGTGATAGCCGTCCGGCCGGCGGCCGGTGATGTGCAGGAAGAGGTTGAGCTTGGCCGGTGCGAGGCAGTCTCGCAGCGAATGGTTTGTTTCGATCATGAGTCTGGATGAATTGCGCGGCTTACTGGTCCAGCACGAGCTTGATGTCGAGCGGCGGATTCTCGCGGCTCAGGTTGACACGCTTCACGCCGGTGGCGGGCGCGTCGGCATAGGCCAGGTAGTCGATTGTCCAGCCGTCCTGCTGGATCTGCTTCAGGCGGTCGCCCTGCTGTGGATCGGTTTCTGTCTTCGCACGCGACGTAGGCGCCGCCGATGGCTGCAGCCAGTACCGCAGTCCTTCGACCGGCAGCGCGAAACCCAGTGCGTTCTGCATCAGCGTCGAGACGTTGTCGGCGGTGAGCGGCTGACGATTCGGTAGTTCAAGCGTGGCGGAAGCCGTCGACGACGTCACGATGGCCAGCGTCTGACCGAGCGGATTGCGCAGTTGGAGGTTGACGGTATCGCCCGTTTCCTGCCACTGAAAATTGCCGTATGCGTTGCGCTGCTGGCCGTTCTGGTCGACGTACTGAACCGCGAAGCGGCCGTGGTATGCGCGGCTCGTCTGCGCCGTGACGGCCGTCGCGGCGTTCGACGTCGATGGGCCGTGTGGCGTGACTGACGCACAGCCGGCGAGAGCCACACAGGCCGCAGCCGCGAAACCGAGCGCCGCGCGACGCGGCGCTATCGTGAGACGGGTAGAGCGGGAAATGCGCATCAGAGATCGTCGACCTGAAACCGTTTGAGCGTTTTGACGAGCGTATCGTTGTCGGGTTCAAGCTTTCGCGCATCGCGCCATGCCTCGCGCGCCTTCTCCTGGTCGCCGGATTTCCACAACACTTCGCCAAGGTGCGCGCCGATTTCCGCATTCGGCTGCATCTGGTAAGCCTGACGCAGCAGCTTGATCGCATCCTTCGTATCGCCCAGGCGGTACTTGACCCAACCGACACTGTCCATGATGAACGCGTCGTCCGGCGCCAGCGAGGCGGCCTTCTCGATCAGCTTGTCGGCTTCCTGCAGGCGCTGGTTACGATCCGCGAGCGAATAGCCGAGCGCGTTGTAAGCCTGAGGGTTGTCCGGCTGCGTGCGCATCAGCTTGCGCAACTGCGTTTCCATCACATCGAAATGGCCGTTCTTTTCGGCGGCCATCGCGTAGTCGTACGCAAGGTCGGGATCCTCGGGGAAATCCGCCGACGCCTGGGCGAGCCGCGCCTCGGCTTCCGCATACCGCTTCGAATCGAACAGGATCGCTGCGTCCGTGCGCGCGATGATCGACTGGTCGCGCGGATCCGGCGCCTGGAGGCTCGCGAGCAGCTTGCGTGCATCGTCGGGCTTGCCCTGCTTCTCGAGCAACTGTGCGCGTGTGATCTGCGCGGGTATGTATTGCTGGCTTGCAGGCGAGATGCGATTCAGCCAGTCGCCTGCGGCAGTCTCGTTCTTTTGCTCGAGCGACAACTGTGCGAGATAGATGTACGCCTGGCCCGGATCCGCTCCCGGCGTCTTTTCGGCTTGTTTCGCGTATTGCGTCAGATAGGTCTGGGCATCGCTGAAGTTTTTCTGCTGGATCTTGATCAGCGCAAGCGCCATCAGCGGCGTCAGGTCGTTCGGGTTGTCGCGACGCATGGCCTCAAACTGCTTCTGCGCGTCGTCGAGACGATCGCTCGCGAGATACATCTGCGCAAGCGCCAGGCGAGCATCGTGCGACTTCGGATTCTGCTGCAAGTACTTTTCGAGCGACGCAATGCCTTCCTTGCGCTCTTCCGGACCCATTTGCGACAGCATCAGCGCCGCGGGAAGATAGTCGGGCTTTAGCGTGAGCGCCTGTTCGAGCGATTTGCGCGCGCCCGGCGCGTCGTCGGAGACGAGTTGCTGTCGGGCAATCGCAAGCTGCGCTTCGGGGCGGTCGAGGTCGTTTTTCAGCAGATCCTGCAGCACATGCAGGCCGCCGATCCGGTTCGGCCCACGCGACAACAGCAGTTGCAGCGCCAGGATCGCGTTGCCGCGGTTGTCCGCAGGTACTTTCGCGAGTTCTTTCGCGAGGAGCGGCGCGGCCTCGTCCGGTTTGCCCGAGAGCACGAGCAGTGACGCATCCAGCTGCGCCGCGCGCTCCGAACCCGGCGCATACTGCTGCCACAATTGCGCGGCGGCGAGGGCGTCGGCCGGGCTCTGGGCGCCGAGCGCAATTTCCGTTGCGCGCTGCGCCATGCGCGGGTCGTGCGTGTCCCGGGCGAGCGCGAGGTACGTCTGATAGGCAGGCGCCGGCTGGTCGCGCTGCAGCGCGACCTCTGCCGCCAGCACCTGGAAGACGATCTGGCTCGACAGCGGGATGTTGGGCAGATCCTTTTGCTCCTCGGCCGACGGCGCGCCCAGGGCATCCGTCATGGAGACGGAGTTGTCGTCCGCATCCGGAGACGGGTCCTGCGCGTGCGCGGGCACGGCGACGAGCGCCCATGCCGCAATCACCGCCGCTCCCAGCACCCGCTGGACGGAAACAGCGCGCGGCACGCGGGAGACGGTGGCCGGACGCTTCGAAAACAGCTTTGCGAAGGACAAGTTCATGGAAATCCGATCGATGTTTCAGTCGATTGTAACGCGCTCGCTACAATAAGCGCACAACCGCCCACGCAAGTTACAGACCAGTTAGACATGCCAGAGTTGCCGGAAGTTGAGGTTACCCGAAGGGGAATCGAACCGTATGTTGCAGGACGCCGAGTCGAGCGCGTCGATGTGCGCACACCCGCGTTGCGCTGGCCGATCCCCGCCGGTCTCGCGAAGACCCTGCGCGGCCGCGTGATTCGTCAGGTCGAGCGGCGCGGCAAGTACCTGCTTTTCGAAATCGACGAAGGCTGGTTCATTGTCCACCTCGGGATGACGGGCACGCTGCGCGTGCTGCGCAACGTGCCGCAGCCGCCAGCCGCTGCGAAGCACGATCACATCGACTGGATCTTCGACGAATTTATCCTGCGCTATCGCGATCCGCGGCGTTTCGGCGCGGTGCTGTGGCATCCGCGCGAAGCGGGCGACGTGCTCGATCATCCGCTGCTCGCGAGCCTCGGCGCCGAGCCTTTCACGCCGGCGTTTTCCGGGGCGCTGATGCATCGCAAGACGCGTGGCCGGAAGGTTTCGGTGAAGCAGGTGCTGCTCGCGGGCGAGATCGTGGTCGGCGTGGGCAACATTTACGCCTCCGAGAGCCTGTTTCGCGCCGGCATCCGGCCGACCACCGCCGCCGGCCGCATTTCGCTCGTGCGCTACGACCTGCTTGCGGATGCCGTACGCCTGACGCTTGCGGCCGCGATCGAAAAGGGCGGCAGCACGCTGCGCGACTTCGTCGGCAGCAATGGCGAAAGCGGCTACTTCCAGCTCGACTATTTCGTCTATGATCGCGCGGGGCTGCCGTGCCGCGTCTGCGGAACGCCGATCAGACAGATCGTGCAGGGGCAGCGTTCCACTTACTATTGCCCGACCTGCCAGCGCTGATGTCCTCTCTTCATTCTTCCTCTTCGTTGTCCGGATTTTCCGCGCGGCTGATTGCCTGGCAGCGCGAGCACGGCCGTCACGACCTGCCCTGGCAGAACACACGCGATCCGTATCGCATCTGGCTGTCCGAGATCATGCTGCAGCAGACGCAGGTGTCGACGGTGATCCCGTATTACGCGCGGTTTCTCGCGCGTTTTCCTGATGTCGCCGCGCTCGCGGCAGCGCCGCTCGATGACGTGATGGCGCTATGGGCCGGCCTCGGTTACTACTCGCGCGCGCGCAATCTGCATCGCTGTGCGCAGGCGGTGGTCGAGACACATGGCGGCGTATTCCCGTCGACGGTCGATGCGCTCTCCGAACTGCCCGGCATCGGCCGATCGACAGCAGCGGCCATCGCGTCGTTTGCATTCGGCGCGCGCGCAACGATTCTCGATGGCAATGTGAAACGGGTGCTCGGGCGCGTGTTCGGCGTCGAAGGATTTCCGGGCGAAAAGCGTGTCGAGAACGCAATGTGGACGCTGGCTGAATCGCTGCTGCCTTCAAATGCAACCGACGATGACGTGAGCGCCTACACGCAGGGGCTGATGGATCTTGGAGCCACGCTATGCGTACGTGGCAAGCCGGATTGCGTACGCTGTCCGTTCGCCGTCGACTGCGTGGCGAACGTAACGGGACGTCAGCGCGAACTGCCTGCCGCACGTCCGAAGAAGACCGTGCCGACGCGTCGTACGTGGATGCTGGTCTTGCGCGACGGCGACGCAATCATGCTCGAGAAGCGGCCGCCGTCGGGCATCTGGGGTGGCCTGTGGAGCCTGCCGGAGGCCGCGGATGAGGGTGCGCTTGCCGAACGTGCGCGCGCCTACGGCGCGACAGGCAGCGTATCCGCGCTAGCGCCGTTGACCCATACGTTCACGCATTTCCGGCTCGATATCGAACCGCGTATCGTGGAACTGGGCGAGGCGCCGTCTGCACAGACGAATGCTGGCGACGACGAGACCGTGTGGGTCGCACTGCGCGACATCGATGGGTATGGCGTACCCGCACCGGTGCGCAAACTGCTGGACGGATTGCAGGGTTCACTGCTCTAGACGCCAACGCGTCAGAGCAGTTGATGCTGTTGCATGTAGTGATGAACCACATCGATACGCGCACCAGCGTCCTGCAGTTCCATCAGTTTCTGCCGCGCACGTAGTGCAATCGGCAGCACTTCCGCAAGACGATTCGATACCCAGGATGGATCGTCGAGTCTGAACGGTTCGGCGAACGGCAGACTTTCGGGATCGCGCTCACGAATCGTCGCGATGATGCGTTCGAGCACTTCCGAGCACGCTCCGAATTTCTCGAGATGGGCGGTGCCTTCGAGCGGAATGTCGTCGCTGATCGGCTCGGCCATACCGAGCAGCAAGCCGTCGGATTGCGCACGATACGACAGCAGCCTGAAGCGTCGGGTCCCGCGTGCGCGGATCAGCAACATGCCGAACGCTTCGACATCGCATTGCTCGATCTCCGCGAGGCAGCCAATCGTTTCGGGCACCGAAGGCTCATCGGGCTTTGCTACTTCCGCACCGCTTTTCAGCAGGCACACGCCGAACGGCCTTTTCTCGCGAAGACATTCGCTCGCCATGTCCAGATAGCGTGCTTCGAAAATCTTGAGCGGCAACAGGCCGTCTGGAAACAGCACTGTATGAAGCGGGAAGAGCGGCAAATCAGCAAGCACGGCAGGAGTAGAGGACATGGCGCAACGCTTGAAGGTTAAGGCCGCGCGATACGGCCGGTTAAGCCACCAGCTTCGATGATTCGCCGACGTCGACCGGCGCATCGCGGTGCCGCACGATCACATTCGACTCGCCTGCGAGACGCGCGGCAAGCGTCTCCGCAATGAACACCGAGCGGTGCTGGCCGCCCGTGCAACCAATTGCGACAGTCAGGTAGCTGCGGTTGTCGTCGCGGAAATGCGGCAGCCACCTGGCAAGGAATGCGTGGATGTCGTCGATCATCTGTTGAACGACTGGCAGCGCGCCGAGAAAATCGATCACGGGTTTGTCGAGACCGGTGAGCGGGCGCAGTTGATGGTCGTAGTACGGATTCGGCAGCGTGCGCACATCGAAGACAAAGTCGGCATCGAGCGGCACGCCGCGTTTGAAACCGAACGATTCGAACATCAGCGTGAGTCCTGCGCGCTCCTGCTCGATGAAACGCTTCACCCATGCGCGGAGAACGTTTGCGCGCAGGTTGCTGGTATCGATCTGGTGGCCGAATTCAGCAAGACCCGCGACGAGTTCGCGTTCGCGCTCGATCGCTTCTTCGAGCGAGTGCAGGAGCCCCACGTCGGCATCGTGCGATGGCGAGCCCGACAGCGGATGACGCCGGCGCGTCTCGGAAAAACGCTGGATCAGGGCTTGCGTACTCGCGTTCAGGAATAGCACGCGCACATCGTGCTGACGGGAGAGATCGCGGATCATTTCGGGCATTTCGTCGAGCGAGGCGCTGGAACGCGCGTCGATCGCGACGGCGAGGCGCTCCTGGCCGTTTTCGGCGAGATACCCGGCGAGTTGAGGCAAAAAGCGTGGCGGGAGGTTGTCGACGCAGTAATAGCCCGCGTCTTCGAGCGCGTTCAGTGCAACAGACTTGCCGGAGCCGGAGATGCCGGTGATCAGGATAATGCGCATGGGGTCGTGAAATCCGTTCGTTTCATCATAGCATCCGCTTTGCGTGCCTGCGCCACCATGCCTCGATGCGCGCAGCGGAGATCACGTCAGATCAGCTTGCCGGGAAACTGGCTGTCCGGATCCTGCATCGCCAGACGCTGGCGGTCCATGAAGTCGCGCAACGTATCGATGCCGCGCAGTTGCAGGATCGTGTTGCGGACCGCGGCTTCGACCAGTACCGCGAGATTTCGCCCGGCTGCCACCTGAATCGTGACCTTGCTGATCGGCAGGCCGAGCACATCGACGGTCTGGCTTTCGAGCGGCAGGCGCTGGAATTCGCCATCGGGACGGCGCACGAGCTGGACGATCAGCTTCAGCTTCATTTTCCGACGCACGGCCGTTTCACCGAAAATCGTCTTGATGTCGAGGAGGCCGAGGCCGCGCACTTCGAGCAGATTCTGCAGGAGCGGCGGGCAGCGTCCTTCGACGAAATCCGGGCCGAGACGGACGAAATCCACCGCGTCGTCGGCCACGAGGCCGTGGCCGCGGCTGATCAGTTCAAGACCGAGTTCGCTCTTGCCGAGGCCCGAGTCGCCGGTGAGCAGCACCCCCATGCCGAGAATGTCGAGGAACACCCCGTGCAGCGTCGCGCGCGGCGCGAGAATGCGCGACATGTAGAGGCGCAGGCTGTCGATGACGGCGGCGGCCGACATGGGTGTGGTGAAGAGCGGGGTGGACGAGCGGGTACAGCGCAGCACCAGTTCCGGGGGCGCGGCGACGCCGCCTGCGACCACCAGGAACGGCGGCTCGAGGGCGATGAGCTCCGCCATGTGGCGCGAGCGGTCGTCATCGGCCTGGCGCTGGTAATAGTCGATTTCGGCATCGCCGAGCACCTGGATCCGGTTCGGGTGGATCAGGTTCAGGTGGCCGACGAGGTCGGCGCTCGAGGTCGCATTCGCCACCGTCGCTGCCGAAAAACCACGCTCCCAGCCTTCATGCCCGGTCAGCCAGCTGAGTTTCAGCGAGGCGGCGTTGTCGTCGAAAATGCTTTGGGCGTTGATGCTGGACGTATCCATGAGTCCGTGACTCCGTTATTTGCCGCTGGCCCCGCGCGCCGGGTCTTGCACTTCGCTTCACAGCGGGCTTCGCATCTGTTCTTTTTACCGCCTGGGCCAAGCCGGCGCGCGTCAGCGCCGGCGCCCGTATAAACCTCGTGCAGTGAGCGCCGCCGTCAAAACCGTGAATACATCAAGGTTGCCACTGAGTGAGCAGGCGATGCAACGCCTCGCGGTCTTCTTCCGTATGCAGCCGCTCGCGGGCTTCACGATCGGAGAGCAGTTGCGCAATTTCCGACAGGATCTCCAGATGCTGCTGGGTGGCCTGTTCCGGCACAAGCAGGAAGATCAGCAGCGAAACCGGCTGACCATCGGGCGATTCGAAGGGAATGGGGTCGGCGAGGCGCACGAACGCGGCGAGCGGCTGCTTCAGGCCCTTGATCCGCCCGTGCGGAATCGCGACGCCTTCGCCAAGCCCCGTCGATCCGAGGCGCTCGCGCGCAAACAGATTGTCAGTGACCGTGCTGCGGGCAATGCCGTTCTGGTTCTCGAAGATCAGGCCCGCTTGCTCGAAGACGCGTTTCTTGCTGGTGACGGCGAGGCCGAGGACGACGTTCTCGAGGGGAAGATATTTGGCTAAACGATTCATGTTGACAGGCGGAAACGTGGCCTGGATTCTCCTCGCCGTAGCGGATGGGTGGCGTTCCATGTTCGACAGATGCTGACGGCAACGTGCGGCGCAGACCGAAAGCGCAGGACTACCGCTGAATGACCCCGATAGTAACCGGAACATTATAGAACAGGGTGGACACGGATGGTGCGGCGCGCCATCGATGAAACAGCGCCTTCCGGGAGGGGCCGCACATGCCGCCAGGGCAGGCTGTGACAGGCCGGACGCCTAATGAAAAACCGCCCGTATCCGGGCGGCTTGGCGGGGGTAAAGGAACTCTTCCAATGTTCCTTATTGCGGCGGCACTTCGATTTGCGGTGCCAGCGGTTGGTACTTGATCGCTTCATGCTGATGGCCCTGCAGGCGATCCTTGTGACGAATGACTTGTCTGTCCAACTTGTCGATCATCAGGTCGATTGCGGCGTACAGGTCGCCATCCGCGCTCTCGACGAAAATGTCCTTGCCCTTTAGATGCAGGTTGATTTCAACCTTTTGCCGCTTTTCCTTTTCCTTGTGGTTGTCGACCGAGAGGACCACACTGCCATCGATTACCTGATCGAAATGTCTTAGCACCCTATCCAGTTTGGTGATCACGTATTCGCGCAACGCAGGCGTTACTTCGAGATGGTGTCCACTGATCTTCAGATTCATAGTGCTTCTCCATGCTAGTGGCCGCATTGACGTGCATGGATGCGACAACGCCGGTCGAACTATCGGCTCGCCTTCCAGTCCCCCCGGGTGACTGGGTGCAGACGGGTCGCATCGGCCGGCCATTGGCGCCAATGGCGTCGCGGCCGGTAAATGCCAGCTGCAGTATGCGACTGGCTACAGAGACTTGCGCAGGTTGACCGCGGGGATTTTCAGCGCTTCCCGGTACTTCGCGACGGTACGTCGCGCCACGACGAAGCCCTGTTCCGCCAGCAGTTCGGCTATGCGGCTGTCTGAAAGAGGAGATTTGGGGTCTTCTGCTCCTATCAGTTGTTTGATGAGTGCGCGGATCGCAGTAGATGAAGCAGCGCCACCCGTGTCAGTTGAAACGTGTGATCCAAAGAAGTACTTAAATTCAAGCGTCCCGAATGGGGTGAGCATGTACTTGCCGGTTGTCACACGCGAGACAGTCGACTCGTGTAAACCCAGCGTATCAGCTATTTCCCGCAAAACCAAGGGGCGCATGGCAATTTCACCGTGCGCAAAGAAGCTCTTTTGACGCTCGACAATGGCCTGCGCAACCCTCAGGATTGTCTCGAACCTTTGCTGGATATTCTTGATCAGCCAGCGCGCTTCCTGCAGTTGTTGACGCAGCGAACCACTGCCAGGGTCTCCCCGACTGTTACGCAGAATATTGGCGTACAAGTGGTTGATACGCAGCTTCGGCACCACTTCCGGATTGAGTTCGGCGACCCAGCCCTGCGCCGTTCGCTTCACCATGATGTCTGGCACGACGTAGTCCGCCTCGGCCTTGCCGTAAGCGGCGCCCGGGAACGGTTCGAGCGAGCGGATCAAGGCGTGGGCGTCGCGCAGGTCGTCGTCGCTGGCCTTCAGATGCTTGCGCAGACGCGTGAAATCGCGCGCCGCGAGCAGTTCCAGGTAATGGGCCACGATCTCGAGCGCGAGCGTGCGCGTCGGCGACGATTCGAGCCGTAAAAGTTGCAGCTTCAGACACTCCGACGCAGAGCGGGCGCCCACGCCAGCCGGATCGAAGCTGTGCAGCAGCGCGAGCGCCGCGTTCAGTTCGTCCAGATCGACTTCGAGTTCTTCCGGAAGGTCCGCCAGCACTTCTTCGAGGGTGGCGGCCAGATAGCCGTCGTCGTCGAGCGATTCGATCAGGAAGGTGATGAGCGCACGGTCGCGCTGGCCAGCCTGGGTGACGCGCAGTTGCGCCATCAGGTGGTCGCGCAGGCTGGTGCTCGATTCGTGGATCTGCAAAGGCGGCAGGTCGTCGTCATCCGAGGCGGTGCCCGAGCGGCCGTAGTCGTCCAGATTCCACTGGCTGGCGTCGCCGTTGCTGTCGGCGGCAAGACCGTTGTATTCGTCGACGCCCTGCGGCTCGGCGTTCTCCGCGCGCTCGCTCATGGTCGACGTGGAAGGCGTCGTGTTGCCCATCTGCTCCTGCGTGGGCGCGTTGCCCGGCGCCTGCGCGATCAGCGAGCCGTCCGCGGCGACGCGCAGCGGGCTGGCAATCCAGTCGTCCTCGTTTTCGAGGAGCGGATTCTGGGCAATCGCCATCGAGACTTCCTGCTGCAGCTCAAGCGTAGACAACTGCAGCAGCCGGATGGACTGCTGTAGTTGCGGGGTCAGCGCAAGATGCTGCGACAGGCGGAGTTGGAGGCTGGCTTTCATGGCAAGTTGAGATTCATTGTAGAGAGTTTGCCACGAGCGCGATACCTTGCAACAGTTGCAAAAACGCCTGTTACACGGTTTCGGGGTTGGCGGGCGCATATGATGCAACCCGTCAGATTGACCGATATTGCGGAAGCACAGGGCCCGCGGCCCACACAGGTTGTGGATGCCGCCGCGTGACCTTGCTGCGGTTACATGCGGAAGTGCTCGCCCAGATAGACGCGCCGCACGCTTTCGTTTTCGATGATGTCGCCAGGCGCGCCGGCGGCTAGCACACTGCCGTCGCTGATAATGTACGCGTGGTCACAAATGCCGAGCGTTTCACGCACATTGTGGTCGGTGATCAGCACGCCGATGTTGCGCTGCTTGAGGAACTTCACGATCTTCTGGATTTCCAGAACAGCGATCGGATCGACGCCAGCGAACGGCTCGTCGAGCAGAATGAAGCTCGGATTAGTCGCGAGCGCGCGCGCGATTTCGACGCGCCGCCGTTCGCCGCCCGACAGCGACAGCGCCGGATTTTCGCGCAGATGCGCGATCTGCAATTCGTCCAGCAGGGCTTCGGTGCGCGTGGCCATTGCGTCTTTCGAGAGCCGCTTGCCGTCGTCCTCGTGCTGCAGCTCGAGCACCGCGCGGATGTTTTCCTCGACGGTGAGCTTGCGGAACACGGACGCTTCCTGCGGCAGATACGACAGCCCGAGCGACGCGCGCTTGTGGATCGGCAGCAGGCTGATTGACCTGCCGTCGAGTTCGATTTGTCCAGCATCGAGCGGCACGAGTCCGACGATCATGTAGAACGACGTGGTCTTGCCCGCGCCGTTCGGGCCAAGCAATCCGACGACTTCGCCGCTTTTCACGTCGAGCGAAACATCTTTTACGACGGTGCGGGAGCCGTAGCGCTTTTTCAGGTTACGGACGTTGAGCGAACTGCTGGTGCCAGCCGGCTTGCGATTGGGGAGGGCGGGAGCATTCATGGCCTGGTGGTTTCCTGCCCTTGCTGGGACTGTCCGTCAGTGCGGATCTGCGTGGATGGCGCAAGTGTTGCCGATGCGCCGTTCAGGGGCGCGGCGCCGCCGTTACGCGGCGACAACATGGCGCGCACCCGGCCAGCCGGGTTGCCCGGGCCCGCGACGTCCTTGCCGGCTTTCGCCGTATAGAAGTCGTTCTGACCGTCGTACGTGATCACGCTGCCGTGCACTTCATCCATCAACGTCGAGAGGCCTTGCAGGCGGCGCACGGTCGCGCGCGTCGTCAGCGTGGTCAGGTCCTGCTTGCCGTCGTAGTCGATGCGCTCAGCCGTGCCCTCGACGTATTCGTCGACGCCTTCACGCTTCTGGCGGAAATAGGCGAGGTTAGTGCCCGTCGACGTGCCCGTCGCGTACTGGTAGCCCTGCGGGTCCTGGTGCACTTCGACGCGATCGGCCTTGATGACGATCGTGCCTTTGGTCGCCACGACGTGCCCGGTGAAAATGTTCACCTGTTTCAGGTCGTCGTAGGTCATGTTGTCCGCTTCAATATTGAGCGGTTTGTCCTTGTCGGCACGCTCGGCATGCGCGAACGGCGCGAAGCCGGCAAGCGACAGTGCCACGAGCAGTGCGGCCAGGCCGGCGCGGTGCGCGGACGGCGTACTTCGACGGCCGGTGTCAAGACGAGGGAACGATTCGTTCATGCAGTCATGCCTGGAATGAATTACCCGGGTTGCCTGAGCGAGCCGCCCGCGCTGTCGGACGCGGCGATCGCGCCACGCACGTTGCCGAACAGCTGCATGACCCGGGTCACGTTGTTGTAGTTCATGCCGCTGGCCGTCATGACAGACAGGCCGCGCTGAAGTTTAACCGGCTTTTCGGTCTCGATCACATCGTCGTTGACCAGCACGCGGAAATGCTCGGAGTCGGCCTGCATGGCCGGGTCGCCGTTCCCGGCGGCGCGCAGGATCCGCGCATTGTCGTACATGTTGACGATGGACGCGTCGGCGTTCACCGTCCCGCGTTCTCCGGTCGCCGTGACGATCGGCTTGCCCGGCTGGAACGCGCGGATGGCGGGATTGGTGAGATCGCTGTTTTCGTCGTCTTCGTAGTGCACGAGGTGCGTCGCGGTCAGGCGATATTGCGTCGCGCCCGACTGGTCGAGCTCGGACACCGAGAAGTTGTCGGCGAAGTAGTCTGGTGTGTGCGACTTCTGGTGCGGCGTTCCTTCATTCGGAGGCGGCAGCGTCGCCTGCAGCAGCCAGTATGTGACGCCGGCGAGCGCTGCCATCGTGACGAGCGGAATCAGCGAGGTCAGGCGGAACCGGTTCATCCGACAAGGCCCTGCTGCGCGCCACTGCACGCCGCGGCGAGCAACGCGTCGTAGCGGTGCTGCGCACGCAGCAGCGCGTCGCACACTTCGCGCACGGCGCCGTGGCCGCCGCGCGCTTCGCTCACCCAGTGGGCGCGCGCGATCACTTCCGGATGCGAATTGGCGGGCGCCGCCGCAAAGCCGACTTTCAGCATGACGGCGAGGTCGACCCAATCGTCGCCCATATAGCCGCAGACGTCGGCCGTGAGCCCCGTCTGCTGGAGCAGGTCGGCGAACGCGGCGGGTTTGTTCTCAATGCCCTGGTACAGATGCGTAATCTTCAGTTCCTTCGCGCGCGCCGCGACGATGCCCGATTTGCGGCCGGTGATGATCGCCGTGTCGATGCCGGCTTCACGCAACAGCTTCGCGCCGTGGCCGTCCATCGAGTTGAACGCCTTCATCGTGTCGCCTTCGGCCGTAAACATCAGGCTGCCGTCGGTCAGCACGCCGTCGACGTCGAAAATCATCAGCTTGACGCGGCTTGCGCGTTCAGTGGCGGTAAGCGGGGCGGCCATCAGATCACCTTCTTCGAGAACAGGTCGTGCATGTTGAGCGCGCCGATGAGCTTGCCCGTTTCATCGACGACCAGCATCTGATTGATCCGATGCCGCTCCATCAGTTCCACCGCCTCGACCGCCAGCTGGTCCGGACCGATCGTGCGCGGGCCTTTCGTCATCACGTCTGCGATCTGCAGTTCGCGGAAGTCGCCCGTCCGTTCCAGCACACGGCGCAGGTCGCCATCGGTGAAAATGCCCCGGACGTGGTCGTTCGTATCGACGATCGCCGTCATGCCCATGCGCTTCGCCGTGAGCTGGAAGAGCGCGTCGCGCACGGTGGCTTCGAGCGTCACCTTCGGGATCTCGTCGCCGCTGCGCATCACGTCGCGTACATAAGTCAGGAGACGCCGGCCGAGCGAGCCGCCTGGATGCGAGCGGGCGAAGTCATCGGCGCCGAAGCCCCGGGCGTCGAGCACCGCGACCGCGAGCGCATCGCCGAGCGCGAGCGCGGCGGTCGTGCTGGCGGTCGGCGCGAGGTTCAGCGGACAGGCTTCCTTGCTGACGCCGGCGTTCAGATGCACATCGGAAAGCTGCGCCAGACTCGAAGCCGGCCGCCCGGTGATGGCGATCAGCTTCGCGCCGAGACGCTTGATGAGCGGCAGGATCGCGATGAGTTCTTCGGATTCGCCTGAATTGGACATCGCGACGAAGACGTCGTCAGCGGTGACCATGCCGAGGTCGCCGTGGCTTGCTTCGGCCGGATGCACGAAGAACGCGGGCGTGCCCGTGCTCGCGAGCGTGGCCGCGAGCTTGCGGGCGATATGCCCGGATTTGCCGATGCCGGAGACGACGACGCGCCCGCGGCAGCTAAGGATGAAGTCGATCGCCTCGACAAAACCGTCGTCGAGTTGATTGCGAAGCGCGCGCACGGCGTCCGCTTCGATGTCGAGCACGTCGCGAGCGAGCGCGAGTGCCCGGTCGCCATTGATTTTCGCTATCATTCGCGGAGTATAGCAAAGGCGTTTGTTCGCCGCGCCGGGCCAAACCTTCCCGGCCGTTGCCTTCACAGGCCCCATAACCTTGTCGCACGGGCGTTTTCCTGCGACGGTTCCGCTGACGAACGAGGACGCTTTCTTCGATGCGCCTTTCCCAATGATTTCCCCGCTCGAAATGACGCTCTTCCTGCTGCTGGCTTCAGTGGCGGGGGTCGTTCTGTTCCGGTATCTGAACCTGCCGCCGATGCTCGGGTATCTGACGGTCGGCATCGTCGTCGGTCCGCACGCGTTTGGGATCGTGCCGGATTCGGCGGGCGCGCAGAATCTGGCCGAATTCGGCGTCGTGTTCCTGATGTTCTCGATCGGGCTGGAGTTTTCGCTCTCGAAGCTGCGCACGATGAGCCGGGTCGTGTTCGGCCTCGGCCTCTTGCAGGTGCTCGGCACGATTGCCGTCGCGCTCGCGCTCGGCTATGTGGTGGAACGCTGGGTGCACATCACGTGGGAGGCGAGCGTCGCGCTGGGCGGTGCGCTGGCGATGTCGTCGACGGCTATCGTCAGCAAGATGCTCGCGGAGCGCCTCGAAATCGAAACTGCACATGGCCGCAACATTTTCGGCGTGCTGCTGTTCCAGGATCTGGCCGTGGTGCCGCTCCTCATCATCATCGCGGCATTCGGCCGCGACTCGACCCACCTCGTCCAGGCGCTCGGTCTCGCGGCGGTCAAGATCGTCGTCGCGCTGTCGGTGCTGCTGATCGTCGGCCAGCGTTTCATGACGCGCTGGTTCAATGTGGTGGCGCGGCGGCGCTCGCAGGAACTGTTCATCCTGAACCTGCTGCTCGTCACGCTCGGTTGCGCCTTCATCACCGACAGGTTCGGCCTGTCGCTCGCGCTCGGCGCGTTCATCGCCGGCATGTTGATCGCCGAGACGCCTTACCGCCATCAGGTCGAAGAGGACATCAAGCCGTTTCGCGACGTGCTGCTCGGCCTCTTCTTCGTGACGACCGGCATGCTGCTGAATCCGCGCGTGATCTGGGAGCATCCGTTCATCGTGCTCGGCTTCCTGCTCGGGCCGGTGCTGCTGAAGGCGGTGATGATCACCGCGCTGTCGCGGCTTTTTGGCGCATCGGCGGGTGTCGCGATGCGCACCGGTATCGGTCTTGCGCAGGCGGGCGAGTTCGGCTTCGTGCTGCTGAACCTGATTCTCGACAAGCATCTCGTCGATCCGACGTTGTTGCAGGCCATTCTTGCATCCATGCTGCTGTCGATGCTGGCCGCGCCGTTCCTGATCCAGAACGCGGATCGCATCGTGCTGAGGCTTTCGTCGACAGAATGGATGCAGCAGTCGTTGCAGATGACGCGCATCGCGACGCAGAGCCTGAAGCAGAGCGGGCACGTGATCATCTGCGGTTACGGCCGTGCCGGGCAGAATCTCGCGCGCATGCTTGAACAGGAAGGTCTTTCGTACGTTGCGCTCGACCTCGACCCCGATCGCGTAGCGGCTGCCGCGGCGGCCGGCGAGTCGGTGGTGTTCGGCGATGCAGGGCGGCGCGAGTCGTTGCTGGCGGCCGGTATCCATCGTTGCGCGACGGTGGCGATCACTTACGCGAACACGCCGTCCGCGCTGCGCGTGCTGCATAACATCCACGAACTCGAACCGACGCTGCCCGTGATCGTGCGCACCGTCGACGATGCCGAACTCGAGAAGCTGCTCGCAGCAGGCGCGACCGAAGTGATCCCGGAGATTATCGAAGGCAGCCTGATGCTGGCATCGCACACGCTCGTGCTGATGGGCGTGCCGATGCGGCGCGTCGTGCGGCGCGTGGAGGAAATGCGCGATGCGCGTTACAGCATGCTGCGCGGCTATTTCCACGGCGCCGACGACATGGAAGACGACGACGGTCCCGAGCAGGTGCGGCTACAATCTGTGCCGGTCGACGAAAAGGCCGACGCGGTCGGCCGCACGCTCGCGGAGCTTGGCCTGTTCGAACTGGGCGTCGAGGTGACGGCGATTCGCCGCCACGGGATTCGCGGCGTCGAGCCCGACCCCGAGACGCGTCTGCGTGCGAACGACATCGTCGTGCTACGCGGGCTGCCCGAGGCGCTGGCCGAGGCGGAAGAGCGGCTGTCGAAACATCGGCGCGCGGGCGCGGCGCTCGCCTGACCCCCTGAACGCCGGGCGGCCTGACGCCGCCGGACTACACTGAACGGCCCTACTGCGGCCATCAAACTGGAATACCGGGAGACATCATGTCCAATGCGCCTGCCAATGCGTCGCTCAACGCGCCTGTCGGCGCGCCGCTCGACGCAGCCGGGTTCGTGAGAAGCCAGATCCGGACGGTGTCTGACTGGCCGCAGCCAGGCGTGCAGTTTCGCGACATCACGCCGCTCCTGCAGCATCCGAAAGCGATGCGCGTGCTGATCGACCTGTTCGTGCTGCGCTACATCGATGCGAAGCTCGACTACGTCGCGGGCCTCGACGCGCGCGGCTTCATCATCGGGCCGATTCTCGCGTACGAACTGAACCTTGGCTTCATCCCGATCCGCAAGGTCGGCAAGCTGCCGTACAAGACGGTATCCGAGTCGTATCAGCTCGAATACGGCTCGGCGACGGTGGAGATCCACGAGGACGCATGCGGGCCGGGCGACCGCGTCGTGATCGTCGACGACCTGATCGCGACCGGCGGCACGATGATGGCCGGCAAGAAACTGCTGGAGCGCCTTGGCGCGGTGGTGGTGGAGGGCGCGGCGATCATCGATCTGCCGGAACTGGGCGGCGCGCGTCTGCTGCGCGAGGCGGGCCTGCCGCTTTACACGGTCACCGAGTTCGGCGGCCACTGACGCTCGCCGCGCACATCCAGAACGGAGACTTCGAACGATGCCCAATTTCCTTCTTTTTCTTGCGACGTCGGTCGCGATCACGCTGGCGCCCGGCCCGGACAACCTGCAGGTTCTCGCGCGCGGCATCTCGCAGGGGCGCGCGGCCGGCTTCGTGGCCGCACTTGGCTTTGCCGCGGGCGTGACGTTTCACACGACGCTTGCAGCGCTCGGCGTGGCCGCCTTGCTGCGTTCGTCGCCCATGGCGTTTCAGGCGATCAAGCTGGCGGGCGCCGCGTATCTGATCTGGATCGGCATCAAGGCACTGCGCAGCCAAGGGCTCGCGACGGCGCATGAGCGTCCGCCGCAGCCGCTCCTGTCGGTGTTCCGGCAGAGCGTGCTCGGCAACATCATGAACCCGAAGGTGACGCTCTTTTTCATCGTGTTCCTGCCGCAGTTCGTCGACCCGCACGGCGCGCAGGGCGTCACGCTGCAAATGCTCGAACTGGGCCTGTTGTTCATGCTGCAGACGGTCGTCATATTTTCATTGTTCGGTGTCTGTGCGGGCATGATCGGAAGCTGGCTGCGACGCCGCCCGCGGCTTGGCGTGTGGCTCGACCGCCTCGCGGGCGCGACCTTCATCGCGATCGGCATTCGCGTTGCGTTGCGTGACTGAGGTGGGAGCGGCCATGACTTTGCCTTGCATCAGCGCGGCGCGCCGCTTCGACGCACACGCGCACCAGCCGTTCTGGATCGACGCGCAGCAGGTTGGCTGGATCCGCGCGAGCGACGTGCCGCTGCTCACGCGATGGCCCGATGTATTCGATATCGACGGTGCGGGCGTGACGCTGTCGGCGCGGTTCAATACGGTGGATCTGCGCAGCGCGGCACTGGGCGCCGTGATCGGCGCGCTCGCGGCGGATGGCCGGATTCCCGGCTGGCGCGACGAGACCTATGCGATCCGCAATGCGTTCGATGCACCGCCGCTCGCGTACATCGAGCGCGCGGCGTCGCGCTTCTTTGGCACGATGACGTACGCGGTGCACCTGAACGGCGTCGTAGAATATGACGACCGCGCGCCGCAATTGTGGATAGCGCGCCGCAGCGACACGAAGACGACCGATCCGGGCATGCTGGATAACGTGGTCGCAGGTGGCATCGGCTGGGGCTTCGGTATCGAGGCGACCCTCATCAAGGAGTGTTGGGAAGAAGCCGGCATTCCGGAAGATATTGCCGCTCGCGCGGTGGCGGGGCGCACGGCTCACGTGTTGCAGTCGATCCCCGAGGGCACGCAGGCCGAGCAGATTTTCATCTACGACCTTGCGTTGCCGGTCGATTTCGCGCCGCGCAATCAGGATGGCGAAGTGGGCGAACACCGGCTCGCGCGCATCGACGAAGTGGCGCGCTGGATCGAAGAAGGCGCAATGACGGTCGATGCGAGCCTCGCGACGCTCGATTGCCTGCTGCGTCGTCGCTGGATCGACGAGGAAGCCTGTGCGGGTATTGAGGCACTGTTTTTGCCGCTGGTTTTCTAGCGTCCGGGGGCGTGCGCTGCACGGCCACCCTGAGCTGAACAGAATTGAATTGATTTCGGATTGAAGAAGGGAGTCACCCAGGTCATGTCGACCGAACACAGCTTTATTCTCAAACTGTCGTGCGCCGACCGGCCCGGCATCGTCCATGCGGTGTCGGGCTTTCTGTTCGAGCGCGGCAGCAACATTCTCGACTCCGCGCAGTTTGGCGACAGCCATACCGGCGAGTTTTTCATGCGTGTGCATTTCCAGCAGGTCGGCGGCGATCCGGGGCTCGACGTGTTGCGTGAATCGTTCGATCCGCTGGCGGAGCAGTTCGGCATGCGCTGGGAGTTGCACGACGCGTCGGTGAAGCCGCGTGTGGTGATCATGGTGTCGAAGATCGGTCACTGCCTGAACGACCTGCTGTTCCGCTATCGCACCGGGCAGCTGGGAATCGAGATTCCCGCGATCATTTCGAATCACAAGGAGTTTTATCAGCTGGCTGCCGGCTATGACATTCCCTTTCACCACTTTCCGCTGACCGCGTCGACGCCGGATGCGAAGGCTGCCCAGGAGGCGCGGGTGCTTGAAGTGATCGATGAGCACAAGGCGGATCTGGTGGTGCTTGCCCGCTATATGCAGATTCTTTCACCGCAGTTGTGCGATCGGCTGGCGGGTCGGGCGATCAATATTCACCACTCGTTCCTGCCTAGCTTCAAGGGGGCCAAGCCGTACTATCAGGCTTTTGATCGTGGCGTTAAGTTGATTGGTGCGACTGCGCACTATGTGACTACGGATCTAGATGAAGGTCCCATCATTGAGCAGGAAGTCGAGCGCGTTGATCATAGTATGACGCCGGAGCAGCTCACCGGAATTGGCCGCGATGTTGAGTGCGTGACGCTCGCGCGGGCTGTCAAGTGGCATGTCGAGCATCGGATTGTTTTGAACGGCAGCAAGACGGTGGTGTTCAGGTAATTGCTGCGCGGGCCGTGAGGTTTGGCTGTTTGCCGGGAAGGCGAGCCGTCTCACACCAACCGAAGATAAATCAGCTCCCGCTTGATATAAGCATAAAAAATAGGAGCAGCGATCACGCCGGTAATACCAAAAGCTGCTTCCATCACAAGCATGGCAATGAGCAATTCCCATGCGCGAGCCTCGATCTGACCACCAACAATCCGTGCATTGAGAAAATACTCAAGCTTGTGAATCAGGATCAGAAACACAAGCGACATGACAGCAGCCGGAAAGCTCACCGACAAGGCAATCGCAACGATCAGCGTATTGGAGACCAGATTCCCGATCACCGGTAGCAAGCCGACAATGAACGTCACGAGCACAAGCGTCTTCGACAACGGCAGCCGCTGATGAAACAGCGGCAAAACCAGCAGCAGGAACAAGCCAGTAAACGTCGCATTGATCGAGGAAATCTTGATCTGCGCAAAGACAATGCGCCGAAACGCATCAGCAAACCGCGCAACGCGCGTGACAAACGCGGTCGACAGCGGCAAGCGCTGCATCTGCCGCTGGGCACCGACCGCGATGATCGCCCCGATGATCATTCCGATCACGACATGCCCGAAAATCCGCGCCGCGCTCTTGCCACCCTGTTGCAGCATATTCGCGTGCTCATGCATCAGCATGGTCGCCTTGGTCTTCATCTGCTCGGTGTCGACCGGCAGATAGCTGGCGACCGCAGCCGGAATCCGGCCGCGGGCCTGGTCGACCAGCTGCATCATCTGTTCGAGCAGTTTCTGCACGCTCGGCACGTCTTGCTCGAAATGTTCGATGATGCCGATCGTAAGGCCCGTCAGCCCGCCGACGATCACGGCCGACAGCAGCACGACCGATATCCACCGTGCCCAATGACTCGACACGCGCCGCTCGATGAGCGGCGAAATCGTATGGACAAGCTGGTAGACGAGCATGCCCGCGAGCAGCGCGCCCAGGAGCCCCAGCTCCAGCACGGCCCACATCGCCAGGAGCGCGACGGCGTAGCTGCCGATCTCCACGGCAGACAGTTTCGGCAGGCTCATATCGCTCGTCAGCCTGACCGGGCGCACGCGCAGATCCTCCACCTGCCCTTTTTCGGACGCCTGGTTTCGCTTGGTCATGGCTTTCCCGTCTTCTACCTATGGTGATTCGCAGGCTTTATTTTGTGGCGGCGGCCTGACGCTTGAGTAGCGGCGCCAGATACTTTCCGGTAAAACTTGCCCTCGACCTCGCCACCTGCTCCGGCGTGCCCTGGGCAATGATCTGTCCGCCGCCCGCGCCACCTTCCGGCCCGAGATCGATCACCCAGTCGGCGGTTTTGATCACGTCGAGATTATGCTCGATGATGACGACCGTATTGCCCTGATCGCGTAACCGGTGAATCACTTCCAGCAGCAACGCGATATCGTGGAAGTGCAGACCGGTCGTCGGTTCGTCGAGGATATACAGTGTGCGACCGGTATCACGCTTGCTCAGTTCCAGCGAAAGTTTGACGCGCTGGGCCTCGCCACCCGACAGCGTCGTTGCCGACTGCCCCAGCCGGATGTAGCCGAGACCCACATCCAGCAGCGTTTTCAGCTTGCGCGCCACCACCGGCACCGGTTTGAAGAACTCATAGGCGTTCTCGACCGTCATGTCGAGTACTTCGCTGATGTTCTTGCCCTTGTATTGAACGTCGAGCGTTTCGCGGTTGTAGCGCTTGCCGTGACAGACGTCGCACGGCACGTACACGTCCGGCAGAAAGTGCATCTCGACCTTCAGCACGCCGTCGCCCTGACACGATTCGCAGCGCCCGCCCTTCACATTGAACGAAAAGCGCCCCGGGTCGTAACCACGCTCTTTGGCGGCCGGTACGCCCGCGAACAGTTCACGGATCGGTGTGAAGAGGCCCGTATAGGTGGCAGGGTTCGAGCGCGGCGTGCGGCCAATCGGCGACTGGTCGACGTTGATGACTTTGTCGAAATGCTCGAGGCCTTCGATTGCCTCGTGCGGCGCCGGCTCGGCGGCCGAGCCGTAAAGGTGATGGGAGACCGCGTGATACAGCGTGTCGTTGATCAGCGTCGACTTGCCGGAGCCGGATACGCCTGTCACGCAGGTCAGGAGGCCCACCGGCAGGTCGAGCGTGACGTGCTTCAGATTGTTGCCGTACGCCTCGACGATGCGCAGCCGCCGTTCGTCGGGTTGTTTGCGGTCGTCCGGATACTCGATTCGCCGGGCGCCCGACATGTACTGCCCGGTCATCGACGCCGGGTCTGCCTGCACCTGTTTGGGCGTGCCTTCGGCGATCACCATGCCGCCGTGTTCACCGGCGCCCGGACCCATGTCGACCACGTAGTCGGCCATGCGGATCATGTCCTCGTCGTGCTCGACGACGATCACCGAGTTGCCCAGGTCGCGCAGATGCTTGAGCGTCGAAATCAGCCGGTCGTTGTCGCGCTGGTGCAGGCCGATCGACGGTTCGTCGAGGACGTACATCACGCCTGTCAGGCCCGAGCCGATCTGCGACGCGAGACGGATGCGCTGCGCCTCGCCGCCCGACAGCGTTTCCGCGCTCCGTTCAAGCGACAGGTAATCCAGCCCGACATTATTCAGGAACATCAGGCGCGCGACGATTTCCTTGATGACCTTGTCGGCGATCTCGCGCTTGGCGCCCTGGAGACGCAACGTCTGGAAATAGCCGAGCGTATCGCGCAACGGCCAGCCGCTCACTTCGTAAATGCCGCGCGCGTCGCCGTCGGCGCCGATGCGCACAAAACGCGCTTCCCGACGCAGGCGCGTGCCTTCGCAGGCGGGGCATGCCTGGTTGTTCTGGTATTTGGCCAGTTCCTCGCGCACCGCGACCGAATCGGTCTCGCGATAGCGCCGTTCCAGATTCGGGATGATCCCTTCGAACACGTGCTCGCGAATCGATGTGCGGCCGCGCTCGTTCATGTACGAGAACGGAATGGTCTCCTTGCCCGAACCGAACAGCAGGATCTTGCGGACCTTTTCCGGCAGGTCTTCGAAGGCGACGTCGATGTCGAACTCGTAGAACGCGGCGAGGCTCTGCAACATCTGGAAGTAGAACTGGTTGCGCCGGTCCCAGCCTTTGACCGCGCCCGCCGCCAGCGACAAGGACGGATGCGCGACCACCCGCTTCGGATCGAAGAAGGTGATCTGGCCGAGACCGTCACATTCCGGACACGCGCCCATCGGGTTGTTGAACGAGAAGAGTCGCGGCTCCAGTTCCTGCAGTGAATATGAACAGATCGGGCAGGCGAACTTCGAGCTGAACAGATGTTCCTTGCTGGTATCCATTTCGAGCGCGATCGCGCGGCCGTCGGCGAGGCGTAGCGCCGTCTCGAACGATTCGGCGAGACGCTGCTTCATGTCGGGGCGCACTTTCAGACGGTCGACGACGACGTCGATCGTGTGCTTGTCGTTCTTCTTCAGCTTCGGCAGCGAATCCACTTCGTAGATCTTCGCGACACCTTCGTTTGCCGTGCCGCCGCCCGAGCTCACGCGAAAGCGGATGAAACCCTGCGCCTGCATCTCCTCGAACAGCTCGACGTGCTCACCCTTGCGGTTCGCCACAACCGGCGCAAGGATCATCAGCTTCGTTTCCTCCGGCAGCGCGAGCGCGGCATCCACCATTTGCGAGACGCTTTGCACCTCGAGCGGAATTTCGTGGTCGGGGCAATACGGCGTGCCGACCCGCGCGTACAGCAGGCGCAGGTAGTCGTGAATTTCGGTGACGGTGCCCACCGTGGAGCGCGGATTGTGCGACGTGGCCTTCTGCTCGATCGAAATGGCGGGCGACAACCCCTCGATCAGGTCGACATCGGGCTTTTCCATCAGTTGCAGGAATTGCCGCGCATAGGCGGACAGACTTTCGACGTAGCGCCGCTGTCCTTCCGCATAGAGCGTATCGAAGGCCAGCGATGATTTGCCTGAGCCGGACAGGCCGGTAATCACGATGAGCTTGTGACGCGGCAAGTCGAGATTGACGTTCTTCAGGTTGTGGGTGCGTGCCCCACGGATACGGATTTGTTCCATGAACCTGGCGGAAAGAGGAGAAGGCTAAACCTGCTACTATAACGACTTTTCGAGACCGTCGTTACAGCTTCCTGACAGCGTCCGAAAGGCGCGAGGCAGGTTGTAAATGCCGCGGTCAGGCGCCGCGGCGAACGGGTTTCAGGCCTCACATCTGGGGATGTTTCCCGCGACTGCAAGGCAGCAGCGTCGCGCTGTTCGAAGCGCCGCGCCGTATGTTGCAGGCCACCCGCGTTACGCCACCCGTTCATTCGAATATCGTTCCCGATGTCCAATCCGTCCGCCACATCTTCACGCATGAGCGCGCCTGAACTGCGCGCGACCGTGTCGCTCGCAGGGATTTTCGCGCTGCGCATGCTGGGTCTCTTCATGATCATGCCGGTGTTTTCGATCTACGCGAAAACGATTCCCGGCGGCGACAACGTGCTGCTCGTCGGTATCGCGCTGGGCGCGTACGGCGTCACGCAATCGCTGCTCTACATTTTCTACGGCTGGGTGTCCGACAAGGTTGGCCGCAAGCCGGTGATCGCCACCGGCCTGCTGATTTTCGCGCTCGGCAGTTTCGTCGCGGCGGGTGCGCACGACATGACATGGATCATCGTCGGGCGGGTGATTCAGGGGATGGGCGCGGTGTCGTCGGCGGTGATCGCGTTTATCGCCGATCTGACCGCCGAAGAGCATCGCACGAAGGCCATGGCGATGGTCGGCGGCAGTATCGGCGTGTCGTTTGCCGTGGCGATTGTCGGCGCGCCGATCGTGTTCCACTGGGTCGGCATGAGCGGGCTGTTCGCACTCGTCGGCGTGTTTTCGATCCTCGCCGTCGGTGTCGTGCTGTGGGTCGTGCCTGATGCGCCGAGGCCCGTGCACGTACGCGCGCCGTTTGCGGAAGTGCTGCATAACGTCGAACTGCTGCGCCTGAATTTCGGTGTGCTCGTGCTGCACGCCACGCAAACCGCGTTGTTCCTCGTCGTGCCGCGCATTCTCGAGGCGGGCGGCCTGCCGGTCGCCTCGCACTGGAAGGTGTATCTGCCGGTGATGGGGCTTGCGTTCGTCATGATGGTGCCGGCCATTATCGCGGCGGAAAAGCGCGGCAAGATGAAGGCGGTATTACTCGGTGCGATTGCACTTATCCTGATCGGCCAGTTGTTGCTGGGCCTCGCGCCCCATACCATTCTGAGTGTGGCGGCGATCCTTTTCGTCTACTTCCTCGGCTTTAACGTGCTCGAGGCGTCGCAGCCGTCGCTGGTGTCGAAGCTTGCTCCCGGAACCCGCAAGGGCGCGGCCGCCGGCGTGTACAACACCACCCAGTCGATCGGGCTTGCAATGGGCGGCATGCTGGGCGGATGGCTGCTGAAAGTGGACGGACAAAGCGCCGTGTTTTTTGCGTGTTCGGCGCTGGTGTTGTGCTGGCTTATAATCGCCGCAAACATGAAGCAGCCGCCGCGCAAGGCGTAGCAGAACTTACCCGGCGGATGGCTGCGGCGCAGTTTTCGATCTTCGGTCAACAGGACCCTACGATGAAAATGATGCGCTGCCGCCCCGCCCGAAACGGAATCAACTGGAGAAACTCATGGCATCCGTGAACAAGGTCATTCTCGTCGGCAATCTCGGAGCCGATCCCGAGGTCCGTTATCTGCCGAGCGGCGACGCTGTGGCCAACATCCGTCTCGCGACGACTGACCGCTACAAGGACAAGACATCAGGCGAAATGAAGGAAGCGACGGAATGGCATCGCGTGTCGTTCTTTGGCCGCCTCGCGGAAATCGTGAACGAATACCTCAAGAAGGGTTCGTCGGTGTACATCGAAGGCCGCATCCGCACGCGCAAGTGGCAGGCGCAGGACGGTACGGACCGGTACTCGACGGAGATCGTCGCTGAGCAGATGCAAATGCTGGGTGGCCGCGGCGGTTCGATGGGCGGCGGCGGTGACGACGGCGGTTATAGCCGTGGTGAGCCGTCAGAACGTAGCGGCGGCGGTGGCGGCGGTCGTGCTGCTGCGGGCGGCGGTGCTCAGCGTGGCGGTGCCGGCGGCGGTGGGTCGAGCCGTCCGAGCGCGCCGGCTGGCGGTGGGTTCGACGAGATGGATGACGATATTCCGTTCTAATTCCCGTAACCGAAAAGTGTAAAGACCGACCCCGCTCCACAGCGGGGTTTTTCTTTTATATCCGTTTCCCGCTCTCGCCTATGCGACCCCGTTCCCCGGACTCAACCCGACATACCGCGCGCGTGGTCTGATCAGCCGCCCCGTCGCAACCTGCTCGAGCGCATGAGCAATCCAGCCGGCGCATCGACCGAGCGCGAACAATGTGAGCGGTGCGCTGGAAGGCAACCCGCAAGCGGCAGTCAACGCGGCGAGTGCGAAGTCGACATTGGGCCGTTCGCCAACCAGCCGCTCCACCCAACCCGCAAGTTCACCGTACTCGGATGGCACATCGATCTGCTGAAGCAGCGCTGCGGCGCGCGGATCGCCGTCCGGATAGAGCGGATGGCCGAAAGCGGGAAAAGGGCGTCCCTGCGCCAGCCACTCGCTTACCGCGGCTTCACCTCCCGAACGGGTCGACGCGTCGATCAACGCCTTCACCGATGCGGACGCACCGCCGTGCAACGGTCCGGTGAGTGTGGTGAGTCCGGCGAGCACAGCCGCCGATAGCGACGCGCCGGTGGAAACGGTGACGCGAGCCGCGAACGTCGACGCATTGAGTTCATGGTCGGCCAGCAGCACAAGTGCGCGCCGGATGACGTCGTCATGTGCCTGACAACGCCAGGCCGCCGCGATTCGCTCGCTCAATGAACGGTCGGCGCGCGAGCGTCGCAGCGCGCCGCCCAGCATCGCGTGCGCGAGCGTCGCGTAGACGTCGCTCGCCTCGCTGCGAAGAATCACAGGCGCGCGCCCAAGTGACGGCAAGTCGCCACCGCAGCGCTCGGCCAGCGATATGAGCCCTGCCTTCAGCGGTCCCGCAGGATCGGCGGCGGAAAGCCTGGCCGGCGCCAGCGCATGCGAGGGCGATGCATCGAGCCGGATCGTCTCGCCTTCCCACAAAAGCCCGGCCACTTCCTCCAGCGTTGCGTGCGCGGAAAGCTCGACCGCATTGCGGCCGCGATACCAGAGTTGTCCGCTGGAGATTGTCGATATCGCCGACGGCAGTATCGGGTCGCCCCACTCGATCGCCTCCGCCGACACGGCTTCGACCTTGCGCCGCCCGTGAGGCCGTTTCGCGAGACGCAGAACATCGTCGCGGTGATAGACGCTGCGGCGGGGATCCTTCGCATCGCGCCGCGCGCGGATCTTTCCGCGGCTGACGTTCGCATACAGCGTCTGCGGGCGCACGTTGAGAATCTTCAGCGCATCGTCTGCGGTGATCCACGTCATGATCGTCTCATGTTGATGATTTATATCAAGATTGACATCAACTTTAGCAGATCTAAGATGCCAGAAAACGAGGAGGGTCACATGTTGCTGAAGGATCATTTCGATACGTTCGCGCGCTACAACGCATGGGCGAACGCGAGGCTGTATTCGGCGGTGAGCGAGTTGGGCGAAGCCGACTATCGGGCGGACCGTGGCGCGTTTTTCAGGTCGATACATGGCACGCTGAACCATCTGCTTGCGACTGACCGCATCTGGCTGCAGCGTTTCACCGGCGTGGGCGATGCGCCGGACAGACTCGATGCAATTCTGTTCGAGCGCTTCGACGAACTGCGCCGTGCGCGCGATCAGGAAGACCGGCGCATTTCCGCGTACGTTTTATCGCTGGATGAGGCGGCGCTGGATGGCGTCATCACGTATCAGAGGGTGTCGTCACCGGAGGTAAAGACGCAGGCAGTGGGGCCCGGGCTCGCGCACTGGTTCAATCACCAGACGCATCATCGCGCGCAGGTCCATGCGATGCTCACCGGCCTTGCTGGCAAGGCACCGGCACTGGACCTGCTGGTGTATCAGCGGATGTGGGCCGAAGGGCTTACGTGAAGTGAAGTTCCGGACTGTCGGCGGCGGGCGGAAACACACACCACTGACCGTCTGCATGCCTGAAGAAGAACAGGGCGCGTGACCCGGCGGGCAACGACGTCTCGACACACACGTAACGTCTGCGACCCCGCCGTGTGCGGCTGAACTGGGTCACATGAACCGGAATCGTTGGCCCCGGTGCAAGCCATTTCTCGACCTGTCGGCGCAGGGACTGCTCATTGGAGTTTTTCATGTTGGGCTCCAGCAAACACATCCTGACGCGTACTGCGTGAATCTTCTTGTGGGTCCACAGGTTCCTGCTCTTTTTCATTCAGGAGGCGATCCAGCTCTTCGCTGGCCGCTGCCGCCCTGAGCATCCGGCAATTGGCTGAATGCCTCATGTCGGAAAGCAGATGAACAAGTTGCCGCGCTGTTCTGCGTTTCATGGCTACCTCCCCGCACCGCACACCAAACTTAAGAAAGCACTTTAACTATAGGTCCGAACTGGCCGCTGCTGTTAATGTTTGGCAAAATAGCAACAACTGGCGTTGTATCGGGCGCGGGCTTTTGTCTGTCCACGCGTCTTCAATGTGCTCGTGCGACGCGTCACGGTCTGTACGCTCCCGAGCGCAAAAAACACAGCTGTTGACTGAAATTCTTTGACGCTCAACCGTATTGGGCTGCCTCTGTCTGTGTATCGACAGAACCTTCGTTATCTTTAACAAAGCATGTTTCGTTCCTGCTTTGTTCTCGTCACGACGAGACGTGAAGTTTCGCGCGGCTGCTGCCGCTCCGGCTAACCGGGCGACGCCCGTTACGCTGGAACGTCGCGTACAGGCCCTAGCGGTTCAGATGCATTAGCGCATCGCGCATCGGCTGGCTTGAGATGACGATCGGACCGGTAAACGGCGTATCGAGATCGACGATTACATAGACCGCCGAAGCAATCGACAGTGCGCCGAGTGTGATCGTCACCAGTGCGAGAGCATTGCGCGGCGCAATCAGACCGAACGACAGGAAGATCACGAACAGCCAGAAGGTCAACGTCTTGAAGAACGGTTGCGAAATCGAGCTGTGCGCTTCCTCGATCAGCTTCCAGCGAGCCTGTCTCAGGGCGATGAACTGCGCGAGACTGTCATCGGCCAGACGTTGGTGAAACGCGTCGCGCGGGCTGAGCCCGCGGATCTCGCGTTCGATCGTATCGAGCATGTCTCCGAGGGTGACGCTCTCCAGCTGCTCGGGGTTGCCACCCTGCGAGATGTCTTTGGGGTAGTCGTTGCCGGGAGGAAGCGGCTCCTGCGGCCACGTCGACGCGATGGCGGCGGCGGTGTAGGCGCGCAGCAGAGTGCGGGCCCGATCCGTATCCGGACCGTAGTCACGCAGTCTGACGTTCAGCTGGATCAGGTCGGCGGCGTAGGCGCGGAAATCGTTGCTGGCGGTGTCGAAGCTGGCCTTGGCGGAGGCGGTCATCAGACCGAGCACGAGCGCCGCGAACGTGACCAGCATGCCGATCACCAGTTGAATCAGCTGTACGGTTTCGTGCGCCTTATGCTCTTCGGGCAGCATCGGCCGGACGAGAACGCCTACGCCGGTGCCCGCCAGAAGCAGGATGAACACGATCAGCGCGGACACCACCTCGGCCATGCGCGTGGCCTCCAGGGAAAGGACGCGAAAAGCGATGCTTCGCTACTTTCCACTAACGTGGCGGCGCGGGCAAGCCCGGATATCGGGGAATTCAATGAGACGTCGATGCACGCTGCACGCCATGCGGCGCGTTGGCACTCGAATCAACGCACCGGCTGGCCACTGCGTTCCGGATACCAGGTTGTGCGAGACGTGAACATCAGCGCGCCAACGCGTCGACGATCTGCTGGGGCGTGAAGGCAGCCGTCGCTTTCCCATGCGTCGAAAAACGTTTGCAATCGCCAAATGAGATGGTTATTGTATGCAAAATTCAAAATTACGTACGGCGGTAGAGGATATGGCGAAACTTCAACGTTCCCCCGCTGCCCGGCTCGCTCGCGGGCAGCGAAGCGGGTCTCATCAAGGCAGGCGTGCCGCATCGTCCGGGCGGCGCGCAGGCTGTAATCGATTTCCTCGCCAGCAAGGAGGCGTATCACCATGACATCGATGGAATCTCTCGCGGCGCGCCTTATCGAAGCGCGCCACACGCACACGCTGATCGACAGCCTCCCCGAGGAGCTGAAACCTGTCAGCGCCGCTGACGCGTATCTCGTGCAGCGCCTCACCATCGCCGGCCTCGGCGGCGGCGCGGGCTACAAGATCGGCGCGAAGTCGCCAACCGATGAGCCGCAATGCGCGCCGCTGCCGGCATCGAAGGTGTTCGGCGCCGCCAACGGCGTGCAGCGGGCCGACTATGCGCGCACCGGACTCGAACTGGAGATCGCGTTCAGCTTTGCCACCGACATCGACCGCACGTTTGCCGAACGCACCGGCGACATTCTCGATGCGATCGACACGATGTCAGTCGTGGTCGAGGTAGTCGACAGCCGTTTCAAGGCGTGGCCGCAGGTGGACAAGCTCGCGCAGTTGGCGGACCTGCAGAACAACGGAGCGCTCGTGACCGGCGACACGGTTCGTTACGACCGCCGCTTCGACTTCGTCGCACCTGAGGTCCGCTTTTATTGCGGCGAGCAGGAAATCTTCAGCGGACGCGCGAGCAATCCGGCAGGCGATCCGCGCCGGCTGATCGTGTGGCTCGTCGGGCGGGCGTTGCAGGCTGGACAGACGATTCCCGCGCGCTCGATGCTCACCACGGGCTCGTACACCGGGATGTACTTTCCCGAGGGACCGGACAGGGTGCGCGGCTCGATCGAAGGCATCGGCAGCATCGAGTTCGATCTCACCTGACAGGAACAGCGAACGCAGAAAATTTTCAGGTCCAACCTGCTCGCGAAGAGACGACCGCGGAGTATGTGTAAGTTCGCGACCCGTAAAGTTTTCTGCAATCGCGCCGACAACCAGTCATGTTGCGTCCGCTTAACATAAAAGGCGGACGGCGCAGGGCAGCCGGGGTGTCGCGCGGCGATCACGGCGCCGCGCACCTGCGCGCCCGAACCTGCCGGGCGGCACCATGGAGACGAAAGCATGTTGAAGAACCTGTCGATTCGCGCGTACCTGAGCCTGATGATCGCCTTCTTCGGGGTCGTACTGCTCATCGGCGCGGCAGCTGGCCTGTTGTCGCTGCGCGCCAGCAACGAATCGCTGCAACAGATGTACACGGTCGATACACCCGCGGTCGCGGATCTCGAAGGCAGCGCCGGGCAGTTGCTGCGTCTTCGGCTGGCGCTTGCGACGTATGCGTCGCTGGTCGACCTGAACGACCAGGACGGTGCGAATGCGGTGCTGAAGCGCTTTGACCAGTATCTGAAACTGTCGAACGATCGCCTTGCCCACTATCTGAGCCGCGCGGGTACGGACCCGGACGAGCAGCGCCTCATCAAGGACATGCAGGACAAGCGCGACGCGTTCCTGCACGAAGGGGTCGATCCGGCGCTCGCGGCGTTGAAGACCGGCGACAGGACTGCCTTCCAGCAACTGCAGGCGCACCAGCTGCCGGCGCTGTATAACGGCTATGAAAAAGCCATGCTCGTGCTGGAGAAGCTGCAGCTCGACCATGGCGAACAACGCTACGAGGACGCGCAGGACCGCTTCAACATGGTCAGCATTGCCGTCGCAGTGGGCATGTTGCTGACGTTGCTCTTCGCGTGGTTCGGCCGGGTCGCGCTGGTGCGCGCCATCGTGCATCCGGTCAACGCCACGATCGCGCAGTTCCAGCGCATTGCGGACGGCGACCTGACGGGCCGCGTCGCGGTGAACGGCGACAACGAAATGGGTCGCCTCGCGGCCGCCCTGCGCAAGATGCAGGACTCGCTGATTGCGACGGTCAACACGGTGCGCAGCGGCACGGAGTCGATCGATACCGGCGTCAGCGAAATCGCCTCGGGCAACGCCGACCTGTCGCAACGCACCGAAGAGCAGGCGGCCTCGCTTGAAGAAACCGCTGCGAGCATCGAGGAACTCACTTCGACGGTCAAGCAAACGGCCGAAAACGCGAAGCAGGCCAGCTCGCTGGCGCAGGGCGCATCGACACTCGCGGCGCAGGGTGGCGACCTGACGCAGCAGGTAGTGGGCACGATGAGTCAGATCGTCAGCGACTCGCGCAAGATCGGCGACATCATCGGCGTGATCGAAGGCATTGCGTTCCAGACGAACATTCTCGCGCTCAATGCGGCAGTCGAAGCGGCCCGTGCCGGCGAGCAGGGACGCGGCTTCGCGGTTGTCGCGAGCGAAGTACGCTCGCTCGCCCAGCGCAGCGCCGCTGCGGCGAAGGAGATCAAGGGCTTGATCAGCGATTCCACGGCGCGCGTCGAAGAGGGCGAGGACCTGGTCCAACGCTCGGGCACGACGATGACGGAGATCGTCAACGCGATCGCCCGCGTCAGCGCAATCATGAGCGAAATTGCCGCGGCGGCGTCGGAGCAGAGCACCGGTATCGATCAGGTCAATCTGGCCGTCGCCCAGATGGACGAGGTGACGCAGCAGAACGCGGCGCTCGTCGAACAGGCTGCGGCTGCTGCCAGTTCGCTTGAAGACCAGGCGCGGCGTCTCACAGCGGCGGTCGCGGTGTTCCGCACCGATGCAGGGTCGGCGGCCAGCGCGCACGCCCGCCTGAAGGAACGTCCGCGTGGCGCGGCGCGTCTTCCGGCGCCGGCAGCGTCCTGATCGCAACAGACTCCCGCACGGTGCGCCCGCTCCCGGCGGCGTGCCGGGCCGACTTCCGCGCGGCAGCGCCCGCACTAGCTGAAAAGTCGCGTGAGCGCCGCACGCGCGTTGGTGACGAGTTCGGTCTCGCCGATCCGGCCCGGCAGCAGATGAAACTCCACTGCCGGTAGCACCGGAAGGCGCACCGTCGGCGCACACGCCGCGAGACCTGCACCGATCGACGACTCGTTCAGGCACGAGATTCCGAGGCCCGCCTTCAGGGCCAGCTGAAGCCCCGCTACGCCCGATGCCGAATGTGAAATCAGATACGGCACCTTGCGTTCGTCGAGCAGCTTCACGACAAAGCGCTGCAACTGGCAAGTGCCCGGTAGCAGCACGAGCGGATACGGCGTCGAGATGCGTGGGTCGGCGTCTACCGACGTGACCCACACCAGCTTCTCGCGCCGGATCACTGAACCCTTCAACCGTCCGCTGCCCGCGACCACGCGACGGCTGTCCGGCGTGACGATCCGCAACGAGAGACCGATGTCGAACGTCGCGTCGTCGCCGGCGCTGCTGTCGATGACCGCGCTCGGCAGCACCGTCACATGCAGACGCAGACGCGGATGCTGTTCCGAAAAGCTTTTCAGCACGCGTGCGATTTCGTGCGGGCGATAGTAGTCGGTGATTGCGATGCGCAGTTCGCCGTCGAGCGATCGTCCCTGCAGGTCTTCGAACGCCGCCTCGCTCATCGCGATGATCCGGCGCGCGTGTTCCAGCAGCTTCGTGCCGGCGGGCGTCGGGGTGACGCCCTGCTTGCTGCGTACGAAAAGCGGCTGGCCGGCGCGATCCTCGAGCTTTTTCAGCTGTTCGCTTACCGATGACTGAGACAGGAACACCCGCTCCGCTGCCGCCGAAACCGTGCCGGCTTCCGCCACCGCAACGAAAGTGCGCAGCTGGCCAAGATCGAATCCGCGCTGGCTCATGATTCGGAATCTCCGATGGAAGTCATCTTATTTTCCCGCTTTTCCGATAGATAATCCAGCCGTAGCATGACCTCGATTCGATCGCTTGGGGAGGTCATATGGGCAGCAGTTTGTTGCAGGCCGCGCGTGAGCCGCGCGGGCGCAGGCATCGGTGGAAGGTGCTGGGTGTCGGCTTTGCGGCGAATGCGAGTTTTTCCGCGGCTTTTTCCGGCATTCCAACGACCGCTGTGTTTATCCGTTCGGGCTATCACGTCGGCAACCATGAACTCGGCATGCTGTTGGGCATGCTCGGGCTGGGCATTGCGGTCAGCGAGTTGCCGTGGGGGTTGCTGACCGATCGCTGGGGTGACCGGCGCGTGCTGCTGCTGGGTCTGGGATTGACGGCGGCGGCGCTCGCTGCGATGGCTGCCTTCGTTTCACCTGGCGCCGCGCATGCGCCGGGTGTCGTGGCGCTCGCGGTGGGGCTGTTGCTGGTCGGCGTGCTCGGCGGCAGCGTCAACGGCTCGAGTGGCCGGGCGGTGATGGCGTGGTTCCGGGAAGGGGAACGCGGCTTTGCGATGAGCATCCGGCAAACGGCAGTGCCCGCAGGCGGGGGCCTCGGCGCGTTGATGTTGCCGACGCTGGCCGCGTGGCACGGTTTTACGGTCGTGTACAGCGTGCTGGCTGGTCTGTGTGCGCTCACGGCTGCGTTCGCATGGCTCTGGTTGCATGAGCCGCCGGCCGTCAAGCCTGCCGCGGGTGCTGCGACCGCCGCCGCGCCGCTCGCGGGTGAACCGGCTAGCTCGCCGCTGCTCGACATCGGTATCTGGCGCATGGCGCTCGGAATGGGCGTGCTGTGCGTGCCGCAGTTGTCGGTGATTACGTTTGCCACCGTCTTCCTGCATGACTTCAGTCATGCGGGCGTGTTGATCACCAGCGTGACCATGGCGGCGGTGCAGACCGGTGCGGCGGTGATGCGCGTCTGGAGCGGACACTGGACGGACCGTCGGGGCAACCGCCGCGCCTACATGCGTGCGTGCAGCCTGATTACCGCGCTGGTTTTCGCGCCGCTCGCGCTGCTAGCCGCGGGTGTGCCGGCGCCGCATCCGTTGATGGCGTTCGTGTTCGCAGCGATGATCGTGCTGGGCGGCGTCTGTGCGTCGGCATGGCATGGTGTGGCCTATACGGAGCTCGCGACGCTTGCAGGCACCCATCGCGCCGGCACCGCGCTGGCGATCGGCAACACGTGCGTGTTCATGACGATGTTTCTGACGCCGCTCGCGATTCCGCTGGTTCTGTCGGTTGGTTCATGGCCGGCTGTCTGGGCGATGGGCAGCCTGTGCGCGCTGATTGCGCTGCCGGTCTTTCCGCGCGCGGCGGTCGCGAGGTGCGTGGCGCGGGCCGGTGCATGAGCGTGCGTTCGATCCCGCAAGGGCGTGCCTTGCAATGACTCTTATGAAGCGCGATGCGCAGCGTCTCCGTCCGTTGAACGCCAGCGGGCGGCTGCGGCAGTCGGACAGGCGATGAACTGCCGCGCTCGCGCATTGACACGACGTGTGTCCTCTGCACGCGGCTTGTGTCACATGCAGACGGGGGCGGCTCGACATTGCCTGTCCGCCCCTGGCCAAATGGCCACTTTTCATCCGATTCAGAAATCTCCAATACCTGGTCTCCGCACGCGGTGGTCTGATTAGGCGCGCCTCTCCTGCCGCGGGTCCCCGAACGACGCGGCGGGCAGGCTTCCTCGCAGTGCGTTGCCTGACGCGCTGCATACCGGCACCGATATGGAGAGAACATGGTCAACCTTCGAGTCGTCCTGGCGGACGACCATCCTTTCGTCCTGATCGGCGTGCGCGCGGCGCTTGAGCTGCACGACGGCATTACCGTCGTGGGGGAGGCCTCCGGTCCCGCGTCGCTGATCGAGCTGCTCCGTACCACGGCCTGCGACGTGCTCATTACCGATCTGACAATGCCGGAGCCGGGAGCCTTTGGCGAAGACGGTCTGCGTCTCATACGGCGCGTCCGCCGCGACTGGCCTTCGGTGCGTATCGTCGTGCTGACGGGTCTCACGAACGCGGGCATCCTGCGCTCGATCATGGCCGATGGCGTGCCTGGCGTACTCAACAAGATCGAGTCAATGGAAGAACTGGCCGCAGCGGTCCGCGCTGCGGGACTCGGCCGACCCTACGTCAGCAAGTCGATTCGCGACACGCTCGCGCAGGCGGGCACCGGGGCAACCGCCCTCGCATCCGTGCCGCGACTGTCGCCGAGAGAAACCGAAGTGCTCGGTATGTTTATGCGCGGTCTGACGATCAGCGAGATCGCGCGCAAACTCGACCGCGACGTGCGAACCGTCAGCCGGCAAAAGCGCGATGCGATGGCGAAGCTCGGCGTGAACAACGATCCGGGTCTCTTCGCGTTCGTACGCGCGCACGGCATGGGTTGAAACCACATTCGATCACGGCGCCAGTCATGAGAGCGCAACGAGACTGAAGCCATTTAAGAGCAATCTTATGTCTGTCGGGTAGCAAATACCTGATTCTCGTCATGTCAGGTCGACTGCCCTGCAAAAGGGCCATCGGCGTGCAAGACCTGCGGAGAAGAGATTCATGACTGACTGTCACGGTGTCGCTGCACCGATACCACCGATACCACCAATACCACCGATACGCGCCCTCATCGCGGACGACCATCCCCTTATCCTGCTTGCGATGGAGAACCTGCTGTCGGGTTTTCCGAACATGGAAATCGTCGGCCGCGCATCGGATTCGAATGAACTCTTTGCCGAGGCGGAACGCGTGGCGTGCGATCTGGTCGTGATGGATCTGCACATGCCAGGCGGCGCGCACGGAGGTGGAATCGAGACGGTCGGACGCTTCAGGGCGCGCTTCCCGCAGCTTGCGCTGGTGGTTCTCACCATGGAGTGCGAGGCCGACGCGTTGCAGAAGGCGGTTGCTTTCGGCGCGAATGCGGTGATCAGCAAACGCGATCGCATTGACCTGATTCACGTTGCGATCGTTACGGCGCTTGCGCGCGAGAGCTATCTCGGTCCGGCCGTGCGGACGCAGCTGGCGGACGCATCGCGGGAGCGGCGTCTCGATCAGGTTCGCCAGTTGCTCTCGCGGCGGGAGATGGAGGTCTTCACGCAATACGCGGCGGGGCTGGGTGTGACGGAAATCGCCACGCGGCTGGGGCGCAGCGTCAAGACGATCAGCGCGCAGAAATGCACTGCGATGAAAAAGCTCGCACTGCATAGCGATGTCGAGTTGTTCCGCTTCGCAGTGGACCACGGCGTGGTGGCCGACGCTCTCCCCCAGAATATGCGGTGACCCGGCGCTTCGGTGCATCGGTCGATATCCAGCCGCTATCGGGAACCGCGAGACACGGACTGGGCCGGGGCCGCTGGTGGGCCGAGCCGGGACGCGCAATCACACGGGCACAACGGGATGAAAGACACTATTCGCGTCATCGTTGCGGACGACCACAGTTGCGTGCGCCGGGGCGTCGGCTGCCTGTTGCAGACGGTGCCGCACCTATCGCTGGTAGGCGAGGCGGCCAGTGCGCAGGCGCTAGCCGACCTGCTCGACAGTCGACCTTGCGACGTGATCGTTTCCGACATCGGCATGCCCGGCACGAACGGCGAGGGCACCGCGGTGTCGTTATTGCGCAGGGTGCTGGGTGGCGGGCGCTATCCATCCGTGGTGGTGCTCACGATGATCCATCACGCGCGCACGCTCATGGGGTTGATGCATCTGGGGGTAACGGCGATAGTCGACAAACGCGACGTTGCAGGTTCACTGACCGAGGCAATTGAATGTGCGTTCTCAGGCACGATCTATCTTTCCGGGCATGCATGCAGGGCCTTGAGTGCACTGGACCGGATGTCGAACGTCAAGGTGGGCGTTCTGAGTGCCCAGGAATGGAAGGTGTTTCAGATGTATGCGCATGGAATGACCATCCGCCAGATTGCGCAGAAACTCGATCGCAGTGGCAAAACCATCAGTACGCAAAAGCGCAGCGCGATGCGCAAGCTCGGGCTCGAAACGGAGATCGAACTCGCTGACTATGCGCGTCAGATCGGCTTGACCTGACTTGCAGTGTCAGGCGTCCTGGAGAGCTCTGGGTAGGTGGGTCAACGAAAACAGGACGATTTAAGAATGTTCCGATTAGCCAGATCAACGTTGCGCCCCATACTTTTGATGTGCACAGTGGCAGGAACCGGTGCGTATAGCTATCTCATTTAATTAGATATGCGAATTACGTGAGTGGTGATATAAACCCCCTGCAAGACTGCGTTGAGCGGCGCTGTGCGTTCATGCCGACATAAATACATGAGGAGGGCAGACGTGCTGAGCCTGGGTAAGCGATTGGCGGCCAAAGCGCTGCGAGCTTGTGCGCCGCTGCGAAGCGAGGTGGGCTGCCGCGAGTCCACAAGACGGGAATTCGCCGGGCAGTTGAAAATCTGGCAAGCAATGGAGAGGGTGCCATACCCGCTTGTCGCGAAGGATCTCGATGGGCGCTACATCGCCGTCAACCGCGCGTACGAGGAATCGACCGGCCTGTCGCGGGAGGCTGTCATCGGGCGAACGAGTCTCGACGTACAGGCGTGGGGCGCATTGAATAGCAGGAAACTTGACCTCGTTACACGGCGGACCCTGGAAAGCGGGCAGTGGCAACAGGTGGAACTGGAGTTCCCGGGGAGCGCGGGAGAAGTTCACCGCGGCGTGTTCTCGTCATGCATGTGCCCCGGGATCGACGGCATGCCGCCGTATATGCTTGGCGCCGTGGTGGATATTTCTGCCGATGTTTCCGCAATATCCACGGAAGTGCTTGTGTGCGATACGGAGCGTCGTCTGTTCGAAATGACCCGGTTTTTGCCTGCCGTGGTGTTTCAGCTGCGCCGCGATCCCGATGGCGCGTATTCATTCCTTTGCATTGGCGGCGACAGGCGAAGCCTGCTGGGTGGCGACTTCGGCGCCCTGAGAAACCCCGGCGTCGATTTCAGCTGGGTGCACGCCGAAGACCTGCCGCTCGTTATGGCAGAGCTCGAACGCTCGGCAGCTTCGGTGGAACCGGCGCACGTCGAATTTCGCGTCGACGGCGGGGCGTCCGGCTCCCGCTGGGTGCGCGCGGAACTGGTACCGCGCAGGGAGCCTGACGGCGTCGTTGTGTGGAGCGGCTATTGCGTCGACGCGAGCGTCGAGCACGCCCGTGCCGAAGAGCTGGCACGGGCGCGCGACTGCGCCGAGGCGGCATCGCGCGCGAAGGACGACTTTCTCGCGATGATGAGTCACGAAATCCGCACACCGATGAACGGCGTACTCGGTTTGCTCGAGGTGCTGGAGCGGACGCCGCTCAATGCGGATCAGGGTGAAATGCTGCGCATGATTCACGAGTCCGCAGGCGCGCTGCTGCAGATTCTCGATGATCTGCTCGACTACTCGAAGATCGAAGCAGGGCGCCTGACGATCGAATCGGAGCCGATCGACGTGCGCGACCTCGTCGATAACGCTGTGGGTTTGCTCGCGGGTCAAGCGCATGAAAAGGGGTTGAAGGTGCGCGTCGATGTCGAACCGGGCATCGCGGCGTCGCTGCGTGGCGACAGCGTTCGGTTGCGTCAGATCCTGTTCAACCTGCTCGGCAATGCGATCAAGTTCACGCCGGCCGGCGAGGTTGACGTGCGCGTGGCGCTCAACGGAGAGAAAGACGCGATCCAGACCGTCACCATCTCCGTCGAGGACACCGGCATCGGCATCGAGCCGCACGTCCAGGCACAGCTTTTCGAGCCCTTCGTGCAGGCGGAGTCATCCACCACGCGGCGCTTTGGCGGCACGGGCCTCGGGCTCACGATCTGCCGCAAGCTGGTCGACCTGATGGGCGGCACCATGGAGTTGCAGAGTCAGCCGGGCGAGGGGACACGCATCGCCATCCAGCTCGCGATGCCTGTCGAGGCGCAGCACCATACCGCTGGCCGGTTGCGTGGCAGCTGTGGCGTCGTCGTGACCGACGACGCGTATGTCGCGCAGGCGCTCGTGCATTTTGGGCAGGCGCTCGGTATCCGGTTGCGCGTCGTTTCGCCGGATGTCCTTCGGCGCGGCCGCCATGCGGCACTTGCCGGCTCGGATCTGATTTTTGTAGCCGACGGGCTGGAGATACCTACCGAGGCCTTGCAGCTCAGCCGCGTGATCCGTCTGACGGAAAAGCCGAAGATGACGGGTTATCGAGTCGTCGACGAGACTGTCCGTTTGAGCGTGAACCCGATTTCCTGGCGAGGCCTCGGTGCTGCTTGTGCTGCCGCACTGAGCGGCCTGCCGGCCATCCCGGTGCGCACGGTGGGCAAGCTTGAATCAGGTCTGGCCGCGCCGGATCGCGAACGCGCAATCGCCAGTGGGCGGCTGGTGCTCGTTGCGGAAGATCACCCTGTCAATCAGGAGCTGATCCGCCATCAACTGGCGCTGCTGGGTTTCGCATGCGACGTGGTGAACGATGGCGTGGAGGCGCTCCTCGCGCTCGGTCGCACGCGCTACGGTTTTCTCATTACGGACTGCCATATGCCGAATCTGTCCGGCTACGAGCTCGCGCGTCAGATTCGTGAGCGGGAAAGCGCGGCTGAACGAGAGCGGCACAATGGGGTGCCCCGTCTTCCGATCCTCGGCATCACGGCGAATACGGCGCCGGAGGAGCTGCGGTTATGCCGCGAAGCCGGCATGGACGATTGCCTCGTGAAGCCGACGCGCCTTGCCACGTTGCGCGACTATCTGGCCCGGTGGTTCGGCGGTGACAATGCGCGGCAGCCGGGCGCGCCTGCCCGTACCGCCGGCCATCCGGCGGCCGGAGCCACGACGGCGTCCACGTCACGCGGTACGTTAGTTGCAGACACCCCCGCATTCGTTCCTGTCGACCTGCGTCATATGGAACGACTCTGGGGCAGCGAGTCGACCGTCAAGGGGCTGCTGGCCGCGTTTGTGCTGGCGGTTCGGGACGATCTGCGCGCGTTGCCGCCACTGCTGGCGGGCGTCGAAAACGGCAACGTAGATGCCCTGAGGGCGTGGCATCACCGGGTCGCGGGTGCGGCGGGCGTGCTGCAGTATCCGCCGCTGATCGAGCTCCTGGAAGCGTACCGTCGCGGCATGAACGACTGGTCCCCCGGGCAGCTGCGCGCCGAGGGGCTATCGCTCGTGGCGAAATGCGAAGCGCTGCTCGACGGCATCGAGGAGCAGTCCGCGCTGATGGCATAGCCAGGCAGCGCGCCCGGCAAAGCGTAAATTTGCTACCCGGCTCGCATATATCGACGATGTGGGTTGCTCGACTCAGCCTCAATAGAGGGAAAAACGCGCAGTGAAAAGAAAAATCAGGACGAAAAAAACGCGGCCGAAGCCGCGTTAAAGGTTTGGAGACATCCTTCGATGAAGGAGTCGCTTCTCGCTAGTAGAAGCGTACATAATCTGCGCGCAAAGATTGAGGTCGAATCGCGCAATTAACTCTTGGCGTATACGCAAGGATACGTGGGCGGTGGGCCGCGAGGCCTTGAGAGGCGACGAACGGCAGCGGGGATTTTGCACTAGTATGTGACTGCTCCACGCGAGCGCTGCTGTCGATGGCTTAACGTGCGTTGCCATACCAAGAGACCAGGAGAACAAAATGATTGCGATTCGTAAGCTGAATCTGGCTGTCGTGCTGTGGGCGCTTGCATCAGGGGCGGCATTCGCGGATACCGTCGCGCTGAAGGCGGATCTGGAGCCTTCGAGCGAAGTGCCGCCGCGGGTGAGTCACGGGCATGGCGATCTGAAAGCAACGTTCGATACGTCGACGAAGTCGCTGCAATGGACCATCACCTATGAGGGCCTGTCGGGTCCGGTGACGATGGCGCATTTTCACGGTCCCGCCCCGGTCGGTCAGAATGCAAAAGTTCAGGTACCGATCGACAAGGGCGCGCTGGCAACCCCGATCAAGGGATCCGCGACGTTGACCGATCAGCAGGTGACGGACCTGATGGCTGGCCAGTGGTATTTCAACATTCATACCGCGGAGAATCCGAGCGGCGAGATTCGCGGTCAGGTTTTGCCAGCAAACTGATCCGACCGGCTAACCGGCCGGAGGATCACGGCGGACTGCCGGACCGGGGAGGCCACCGGATGTTCGACCAGTCGTCGCGACACGGATAAAAAGCCGCCGTTCATCAGTTAAAGGGCAATCGAACGTAACATGACAGATTGGTTACCGTTCGTGGAGGTTGCCCCGATGAGCTGGCAAAGTGCGTTTGCGTGCTGGTTCCTGCGCAGGCAGTTTTATCCGCAGACACTCAGCCCCACGATCAGCGTGGAACATGCCCGCAAGACGACGGCGAAGCGGATCTGGTCGCCTCGCGTGCCGCGCGGCTGGGTGTTGCGCGAGCAATATGGAATCGACGACGCGCCGCTGCGCGGTGAGTGGCTCGAACCCCTCGCCGCCCCGAAGCGGCCGGCGCCCGCGCGGACCATTCTCTATTTCCATGGCGGCGGCTATTACTTCTGTTCGCCGCGCTCTCACCGTTCGCTGGTATTCGAGCTGGCACGGCGCGCCAATGTCCGTACTTTCTCGCTCGATTACCGCCTTGCACCGGAGCACCGCTTTCCCGCGGCACTCGACGACTCGGTTGCCGCATACCGTCAGCTGCTCGCCGCAGGCACGCCCGCTGAATCGATCGTGATCGCGGGGGATTCGGCGGGCGGCGGACTTGCACTGGCCACGCTTGTCGCGTTGCGCGACGCCGGCGATGCCTTGCCCGCAGGTGGCCTGCTGTTCTCGCCGTGGACCGATCTCGCCGCGACCGGCGAGACCATTCGCACCAACGACGGTATCGATCCGATGTTCAGCGGCCCGGCAATCGCCCGCGCCGCCCAGGTCTATCTGGGCGACACGCCCGCCACCCATCCTTACGCATCGCCGCTGTATGCTGGCCTTCACGGTCTGCCGCCGCTTTTCGTGCAGGCGGGAAGCACCGAGGTTCTGCTCGACGATGCGCGCCGCGTGGCGGAGCGGGCGCGTACGGCTGGCGTGTCAGTCGAGTTCGAGATCTGGCCCAACATGCCGCACGCCTGGCAGATCTTTGCGCCATTCATTCCCGAATCCCGCAAGGCACTCGATGGCGCTGCCGCCTTCGTCAATCAGGTTACGGTGCCGTGTGCGTCTCAGCCGTCGAGCGAAACGTCGATTGCCTTATAGGCGGCTTCGACCACGGGCTGCCCGTAGTGGCGCTCGAGCCGGCGCACGGTGAAATGGCCGTGCGCCACCTGCTGGAAATGGTCGATGAAAACGGTATTGACCATCGCGCCCAGCACGGCGCCGATGGCCGGAATCGACTTCGCCGCGATCTGTTCGCTCACCTGCACCGAGAAGCGCGCTGCGATCGCGTTGAGTAGCCGCAGGAGCGCCGCCGAGCCGTGCGCCGTCACGCCCTTTGTGGTGATTTCCGAGGTCGCTTTCGATACCGCCTGAGCCAGTGCGCCGCGCACGATGAAGTAGCCGAGGTCGGCGTCGTCGTCGGCCTTCGACGTGCCGCCCATCCCAAGTACGGTCAGGCACTGCAGTTGCGTATCGACGCTCCACAGGTCCTCGCCTTCGCTGCGCGCGATATCGCAGATCGAACGGAACATCAACGTGGTTGTCACGGGCAACTCGACCGGCAGCGCGAACAGGCCGAACGCGCCACCCGCCGCGCCGGTGGTTGCCACGGCGAACTTGTGCAGCAGGTTGCTCGGCTTGTCCGGCGCAGCGATTGCCTCCCCGCCGTTGTTGCGCCCGAGCGTGCGCAACGCAATCTGCAGGCACTTGCGCAGCGCCGCCTGGGTGGCGTCATTCACCTTCTCGCCGGCGATGGCCGGCATTTTCGCGAGCAGCTTCTCGAGCGGCGCGCCGACGATGCTCGCCAGCTTCATCGTCAACGCCGGGCTTTCGAGTTCGTGTTTCGCGCGGCGCAGCGCCTTTAGATCCTCGGTCGACAGTTCCTGTGCGGCAAGGGGAATGGATTCCATGGAGCTCCATGACTACGGGTCGATCGGCCAATGAATGGGGCGTTTGCGGCGCCGGCTGAGCCAGTTTAGAGCCTTGCTGCGTGGTATGATTCACTATTCGTTGACGCGTCAACCGTTGCACCTGCAAAAAAATGGCCGTTCATACCGCAGCTCACCATTCGAGTGGGCAAGTCTTACCGTTCCGGGAATCGCTGATGGCGATGCTCGGCGTGTCCTTTGTGACGATGCTGGTCGCGCTTGACCAGACTGTCGTCGGCACCGCGCTGCCGACCATTGTCTCCGAACTCAAAGGCTTCGAGCTTTACGCCTGGGTCGCGACGTCCTATCTGCTCACCTCGGTAATCACGGTGCCGATCTTCGGCCGACTCGGCGACTACTACGGTCGAAAGCCGTTTGTGATCGCGTCGATCGTTGTGTTCACCGCGGCTTCCGTGCTGTGCGGCATGGCGAACAACATGCTGTTTCTCGTGCTCGCGCGCGGGCTGCAGGGGGTCGGCGGCGGCATGCTGGTCGGCACCGCGTTCGCGTGCATTCCCGATCTGTTTCCCGATTCTGTGGTTCGTCTGCGCTGGCAGGTGCTGATGAGTTCCGCGTTCGGCATCGCGAATGCCATCGGGCCGTCTCTGGGCGGCTTTCTTACGCAGTACTACGGCTGGCGCTCGGTGTTCTACGTCAATCTGCCGGTCGGCTTGCTGTCGCTGTATTTCGTGTGGCGCTTCCTGCCGCATCTGCGGCACGTCGAACACGAAGGCAAGATGAAGCTCGACTGGCCAGGCGCACTGCTGATCGCGGTGTCGCTCGGCTGTCTGCAACTGTTCGTCGAAAGGCTGCCTAAGCATGGCGTGAGTGCTGCAGCGCTGGGTTTGCTGGGTGTCAGCGTGGCGTCGGCCTGGGCGCTGTGGAACTGGGAGAAACGCTTCCCGCAGCCGATTCTTCCCGTCGACATGTTCCGCAACAAAAGCCTTGCCGCGCTGTTCACGCTGGCCGTGCTCGGCGGGTTCACGATGTTCTCGCTACTGTTCTATGCGCCGCTGCTGTTTCAGGGCGGCTTCGGCATGTCGCCGAAAGAAGCGGGGCTCGTCATTACGCCGCTTGTCGTGTTCATCACGATCGGCAGCATCGCCAATGGCCGGCTCGTGTCGCGGCTGCGCAATCCGAATCTGATGCTGTACATCGGCTTTTCGCTGCTCGCGGTGGCCTGTCTCGGCGTGGTGATTGCGACCCGCTCGATGCCGCGCGGGCTTCTGATGACGTTCATGATCCTCGGCGGTCTCGGTCTCGGTTTCGTCATGCCGAACCTGACCATCTTCGCGCAGCAGACCGCGGGCCGCGAACATCTCGGCATCGCGACCGCGCTGCTGCAATCGCTGCGGATGATCGGGGGGATGATCGGGACGGCGCTCACCGGTACGCTCATCAGCCATATGTACGCGAGCGGCGTGCGCAGCGCGCTCGAGCGCGCTAGCGCGACGCAGTGGTTCGTCGACCTGAGCGACCCGCAGATCCTGATCAATCGCGACGCCCAGTCGACGCTGGTCAGCCAGCTGTCCCACACCGGTCACGACGGCGCACTGCTGCTCGAAGCGGCGCGCGAGGCGCTGGTTGCGTCGATTCACATGGGTCTTGCGCTTGCTGCGGTGGTGGCGGTCGTCTCGGTCTGGCAAAGCCGTCGTGTACCGCCCATCAAGCTGCAGCGCCGGATCGAGCCGGTCGTGCACGCCGACTGACTTTTCGACCTTCGTATCATCGACACATCATGGAAGAACAGGACCGCGTCGCCATCGTTCAGCAGTTCGGCCGCACGTACCGGGCGTTCATGTCGGCGTTCGAGGCGCAGGTCGGTCATCCGATGCCGCGCTGGCGCATTTTGCTGGCTCTGCACGGGCAAAGCGGGGAGGTGTCGCAAAAGCGGCTGGTGGAGCGTCTGCGTGTCGATCCGGGCGCGCTGACACGGCAGCTGAAAACGCTCGAAGGGATGGGATGGATTGCGCGCAGCATGGACGAGCGCGACAACCGCATCACTAACGTCAAGCTGACTGAAGAAGGCCGCACGGCGATCGAGGCGAGCATGCCGCGCCGCAACGCGTTCCTGCACGAGACCATGGCGAGCCTGCCGGATGAGGCACTCGCTGCCCTGTCCAGCGCGTTGACGATGCTCGAAGCGCGCATCGGGGAAGTGGCCGCCTCGCTGCCTGCCGAACTGCCGGCAGGCGTGACACGCTAGAAGAAAACGCCGGGCAGTCCCGGCGTTTTACGTTCAGGTGCGCGATGCGCCAGAAACCGCTTCAGAAGAATGTCTCGATTACTTCGGTGACGCTATACGACGGATCGAGCACCAGCAGCTGGCGCCATTTGTCGAACGTCAGGCACGGATGCGAGATATCGAAAGCGATCATGTCGCCGACCTTCAGGTCCGCGCCGGCGGGGATTCGCAGATACGCGTGCTGATCCATCAAGCCGAAGATTTCCCAGCCTTCACTCGCAGCGATGTCGCGCGGCGCTTCGGTGCCCGGGCGATAGTGTTTTGCCGGTTCCGGCATGCCGGCATCGAAGGCTGAATCGCGCTTGCCGAGACCGATGATCGCGCGGTCCGGTTCGGGAATCGACTGCACGTAGGCCCACAGTTGCAGTGCCGGCAGCAATCCTTCTCCCATTTTCTTCGCGACGGGGTTGCGGGCGAAGATCTCTGTCTGCGCTTTCTTGTAGATGCCGACGTCGTGCGTCAGATAGCAGCCGGGGCGCAGCACGATTTCGATCTCGCCTGCCTTCGTCGCCTTCGCGAATTCTTCCGCGACCACGTCGTACCAGGCCGAGCCCGCGCCTGACAGGATCGCCGGCGTGCGAGCGAAACGGCCCTCGCTTGCGAGCGTGCGCGTGATGTCGACCGCGCCGCGCAGAAATTCGCGGACTTCACCTTCTTCTTTCAACACGCCTTCGTAAAGTTCGACGCCGGCGAGTTTCAACGCCTCGGGATAGCGCGCGATTGCTTCGAGCACCGCATTGCGTTGCGCGTCGTCACGCACGCCGGTGCGGCCGCCCGGCACGCCGAGTTCGAGCAGCACCTGCAACTCCTTGCGCACCGAGCCGAAGAATTCGCCCAGTTGCTCGACGCCTTCCACCGAATCCACGAGACAGAAGAACTCGAACTCCGGGTCGCTCAGCAGTTCGGCGACCATCAGCATATTGCGCCGACCCACCAGCTGGTTTGCCATCAGCACGCGTTTGACACCGCCGTGATAAGCCGCGCGTACCTGATGCGCGGTGGCGAGGGTGATGCCCCAGGCGCCCGTTTCCAGCTGACGGCGGAACAGTTGCGGCGCCATCGTCGTCTTGCCATGCGGCGCGAGTTTGACGCCATATTCCGCGACGAACGCCTGCATCCATTTCAGGTTGTGCTCGATGCGCTCGGCATACAGCACCGCAGCCGGCAGGCTCACGTCTTCATTCAGCAGATTCCACTCAAGGCGTGCGGCGTCCGTCAGCTGGATACTGGCGCCCGGAACCATGCCCAAGCCCTTGCTATAAGGATCAATCGTCGCGCCCTGATAGTTTGTAACTTTCATGTACTTCCGCTCCATCGTCCAGTTAAATCGAATCGAAGTTGACTTTCCTATGTTACAGAAAGTAGGATGTTTGAAGAAATGTTATTTAGTACCATGCTGGCTGCCGGCCCGGTAGTCTTCGGTGGCTTCCAGATCGCTCCTGGCCGTTCCCGGTCTTGCCACGGGACATGCGATATAACGGCACCGTTTGCCGTTCACACAGTTCTTGATGAATTCCACTGCCGAACCGCTCACTTTCGACATCGTCGCCCGCATTGCCGAATGCGCGCCGGAGTTGCGTTCGGCGGAGCGGAAGGTGGCGGCGTTGATCCTCGACGATCTGACCGGCGCGTCGCGCGCGAGCATCGGCGCGCTCGCCCAGCAGGCTGGCGTCAGTATCGCGACGGTCACGCGCTTTGCAAAGGCGGTCGGTTGCCGTGACGTCCGCGAACTGAAGTTGCGTCTTGCCCAGGCCGCCGCCGTCGGGCAGCGCTTCCTCCAACCCGGCAAGCCCGCGGATGCGCCCGAACCGCTCGCCACCCGCGTCTTCGATGAACTGCAGATGGCCCTCGCGCATAACCATCAGTTGCTCTGCCAGGCACCGGTTGCCGGAGCCGCAGCCGTACTGCGCGACGCGCGGATGATCTATGTGTTCGGCATGGGCGGCGGCTCCACCGCGCTCGCGGACGAAATGCGTTTTCGCCTCGTGCGTCTGGGCCGTCCGGTCGCAACCTATCAGGATAGTTTGCTGCAGCGCATGGTGGCGAGCACGGTGTCGCGCGATTGCGTGGTGATCGCGCTGTCGACCACCGGACGCGTGCCGGAGATGGTGGAGAACTGCCGCATCGCGCGCGGCTACGGTGCAACGCTGATTGCACTGACGGCACCCGCTTCGCCCCTCGCGAAGCTGGCCGACTGGGTGATTCCGATCGTCGCCTTCGAAACCGATTTCATCTACAAGCCGTCGTCGTCGCGATACGCGATGATGATGGCGCTCGATGTGCTCGTCACCGAGCTTGCCGTCAGCCAGGGCGACGAGAGTCGCGAACTGCTGCGCCGCATGAAACACGCGCTCGACGCCCACCGTGGTGGCGGCGAACGACAACCGCTAGGAGATTGATCCATGCATTCGCATCCCGAAGCCGCCGATACGCTGATCGTCGGCGCGCAGCTTTACGACGGCACGGGCGCACCGCCGGCCGAGCGCGACGTGGCGGTGCGCGACGGCAAGATCGTCGCGATCGGCAACCTGTCGAACTGGCTGGCCGAAGAGGTGATCGAGGCGAACGGTCGCGCGCTTGCGCCGGGTTTCATCGATGTCCACACGCACGACGACACGCATGTGATCCGCTCGCCGCAAATGCTGCCGAAGATCACCCAGGGCGTGACGACAGTGATCGTCGGCAATTGCGGGATCAGCGCTTCGCCCGTGGCGCTCAAGGGCGATCCACCCGATCCGATGAACCTGCTGGGCGAGCGCGACGCGTTCAGGTATCCGACCTTCGCGGCGTATGTCGAAGCGGTGAACGCGGCGCGGCCGGCGGTGAACGTTGCGGCGCTGATCGGGCATACGGCGCTGCGCAACAACCATATGGACCGGCTGGACCGCGCTGCGACGTCGACGGAAATCGACGGTATGCGCGTGCAGCTTGAAGAGGCGCTGTCGAATGGCGCGCTGGGGCTGAGCAGCGGGCTTGCATACGGCTCGGCGTTTGCGGCGCCGACAGAGGAAGTGATGGCGCTGGCCGAACCGCTGGCTTTGGCCGGTGCGCTATACACGACGCACATGCGCACCGAGTTCGACGCGATTCTCGATGCGATGGACGAGGCTTATCGCGTTGGCCGGCATGCTCGCGTGCCGGTGATCATCTCGCATCTGAAATGCGCGGGGCCGTCGAACTGGGGGCGCAGCGCCGAGGTGCTGGATTCGCTTGAGGGTGCGCGTCGTTTGCAGCCAATCGGTTGCGATTGCTATCCGTACAACCGCAGTTCGTCGACGCTCGACGTGAAGCAGGTGACGGGCGACATCGACATCACGATTACCTGGTCCGAGCCGCATCCGGAAATGGCGGGCAAGCTGGTGAAGGACATCGCGGCAGAGTGGGGCGTGACGCAGCAGGAGGCGGGCAAGCGTCTGCAGCCGGCGGGCGCGGTGTATCACAACATGTCGGAGGACGACGTGCGGCGCATCCTGTCGCACCCGGCGACGATGGTCGGCTCGGATGGCCTGCCGAACGATCCGTTGCCGCATCCGCGCTTGTGGGGTGCGTTTCCGCGCGTGCTTGGGCACTATGCACGCGATGCGGGCCTGATTCCGCTGGAAGAGGCCGTGCGCAAGATGACGGGGTTGTCAGCGCGGCGCTTCGGGCTGACACAGCGCGGCGAAGTGCATGTGGGTTATCACGCCGATCTGGTGCTGTTCGATCCGGCGCGGGTGCGCGATGCAGCGACCTTCGAGAAGCCGCAGCAGGCGGCGGAAGGTATCGATGCGGTGTGGGTGAACGGCGTGTTGTCGTACCGTGACGGGCAGCCGACTGGCGAGCGCGCCGGGCATTTCGTTGCGCGTGGGGCAGCATCGCGAGGCGACGCGCACGGAGCGTTCTGATTTTTCTGCTTTTGTTTTTGTTGACTGTCGTGCGTCGACGGTCTGGGTTGAATTTCGAGGAGTGAACTGATGAAGCGATATGGCGTAGAAGGTGGTAAGGGTACCGGCGGGCAGCATATGCCTTTTGCACGTGCCGTCGAAGCGGATGGCTGGTTGTTTGTGTCCGGTCAGACGCCGATGGAAAACGGCGAAGTGATTAACGGTGGCATTGTTGAGCAATCGCACAAGGCGATTCAGAATGTGTTCGCTATCCTCAAGGAAGCAGGGTATGGGGCGGAGCACGTCGTTCGATGCGGTGTCTGGCTCGATGATCCTCGGGATTTTGCTTCTTTCAATAAGGTTTTTCGGGAGTATTTTGGGGAGAATCCGCCTGCGCGGGCTTGTGTTGTTTCCAGTATGGTGATTGATTGCAAGGTTGAGGTTGATTGCGTGGCGTATAAGGTGCCGGTTGGCAAGGCTTGATTTTGTTTTTTGCCTTTTGCCTTTCCTTGATTTGCTTTTGGTTTATTAGCGTCGCCCCTCTGCGGGGCGGCACCTACTTTTCTTTGTCTTGCCAAAGAAAAGTAGGCAAAAGAAAGGCGCCGAAAACGCGTCTTTTCTCGATGTGTCGCTGACGGGGAATGGCAACCCATGAAGTGTCGCCCTCGCAGAGGATGCGACATTGGTCCGACGCCAGACCGTCCCATGCGCAGTACAGCCCGTGACAAAGGGCTCATTCATCCGACTCCGCGCTGCGCGCGTCGCCGTGCGGCACAGCACCTCCTGCATATCATCCCGCAGCTTTGGCTTTGGCTTTGGCTTTGGCTTTGGCTTTGGCTTTGGCTTTGGCTTTGGCTTTGGCGGTTGCGGTGGCAACGGCAACGGCAACGGCAACGGCAATGGCAATGGCAATGGCAATGGCGCGGCATTCGTCCGCATCGTACGAGGACGGGTGTCGTTATCCTGTCTTCGCTTGTGCGTTGCTGAACGGTGGGAACTGAATGCTTTGCGCGGCGACGACGGATTCAAGCGAAAGAGCTTCATCATTGAAGCCAGCCGCTTCCACCAACGCATAACAATTGACGCGTCCCGCGTACTGCGGCGCTTCACGTACATCGATCGCGCGCTAACCGCTGGGATGCGGACCAGTCCGCGACGCACTCAGTGCGGAGTGGGAGGGATGAGTGCCTTGTCACTGGAGGGGAAGGTACGAGGGATGGTCGTGTGCCGGACCTATATCGCGTCCCTGCGAGGGCGACACTTCATGGGTTGCCGTTCCCCGTCAGTCATACATCGAGAAGAGACAAGTCTTCGGCGCCTTTCTTTTGCCTACTTTTCTTTGGCAAGACAAAGAAAAGTAGGTGCCGCCCCGCATAGGGGCGACGCTAATAAACCAAAAGCAAATCAAGAAAAGGCAAAAAAACAGAACCTTATTGCCGCGCAGTGCGCAAATTATCCGGCATAGGCAAATTAAAGTTAGTCCGAAACGGATTGATATCAAGCCCCCCGCGGCGCGTATACCGCGCATAAACCGCGAGCTTCACAGGCTGACAAGCCTTCAAGACATCGACAAAAATCCGCTCGACACACTGTTCATGAAACCCGGTGTGATTCCGATAGGAAATAATGTACCGCAGCAGTCCTGCATGATCGATCTGCGGCCCGACGTAATGAATCTGCACGCTGCCCCAATCAGGCTGTCCGGTCACCGGGCAATTCGACTTGAGGAGATTGGAGAACAGGGTCTCTTCAACCGGAGCCTCATCGAGCGCGGCGGTCAATAGAGAAGGATCAGGGTGATAAACATCCGTATCGAGATCGAGCCGGTCCAGCGACAATCCGTCGAACTCCTCGAGCGCCAGCTTGCCAAACTCGGCCGGCGGCGCGAGATGCACGGAAACACTCGCCCCACTTGCAGCGGAAACGTCCCGCTTGATGGTCTCCCGCACGACATCGATCGATTCAAACGGAGTCTGCGCGAACGACCCAAGATAAAGCTTGAACGACTTGGACTCGACGATATTCGGTGAATCCGCAGGCACAAAAAAAGTCGCCACGGCAATCTGCGGCTTGCCCCGCGCGTTCAGCCACGAGAGCTCGTAAGCATTCCAGATGTCGGTGCCAAAAAACGGCAGCCGCGCGCCGATGCCGATCGCCTCGCGCGCATGGCTGCGTGCGATCGGAAAGAGCAGAGACGCGTCGTACTGTTCGGTGTAAGCGGCGGGTTTGCCAAGCGGCGATTGTTCGGGTGTCATGATGCGTTCACGATGCCACTCACGACGTGCCCGGTCGCCGTAACGACGCGGGCCGATTCGCAGTGGCGAATGTGGTCGTCGAAGAAAAAGTCCGGTTCGAACTCGCGCAGGAAATCTCCCTTGTCGAGTCCGCCGAGGAACATCGCTTCGTCGATTTCGATGTTCCAGGCCATCAATGTCCTGATCGCCCGCTCGTGCGCCGGTGCCGATCGCGCGGTGACCAGCGCGGTCCGGATGTGCATCGGGGCGGCTTCGTCCGCGAGTTTCTGCAGGCGGTGCAGCGCTTCGAGCAGCGGTTTTAACGGACCGTCGGCAAGCGGCAGATGCTTGTTGTCGGTCTCGTGGCCGACGAATGCCCCCAGGCCTTCCTGCTGAAAAATGCGTTCGGCTTCGTCGGAAAACAGCACGGCGTCGCCGTCGAAGGCAATGCGGATTTCGTCCGGATACTTGCTCGCCATTTTCGCCGATTCCGGCAATACGCGCGCGGCGGGAAATCCGGCCGCCAATGCGTCGCGCACGTCTTCCTGATTGGCGGACAAAAACAGCGCCGCGTTCAGCGGCTTCAGGTAGCTGAACGGCGCACGCCCCCGGGTGAACACGCCGCGCTCGATCGCCAGCCCATGCTCGCGGCAGGAACTGAACGCGCGCAACCCACTGATCGGATCGCTGCGCGACAGGATCACGACTTCCACGCGATGCGCGCCCGCATTCAGCGCGAGCAGCTTGCGGATCAGCGGAAACGCGACGCCCGGGCGCGCCGGCACATTCAGGCGCTCGCGCTGTAAGGCTTCGTATGCCTGCAGGTTGCCCGTTTCATACACGCGGTTTTCTTCCTCGAAGTCGAACAGCGCGCGCGATGAGATCGCCACGACCAGCTTGTCTTCAAGCGAAAAAGCCATAGGTTCGGTCCGGACGCGTCAGGCAAGGAACAGCCGGTAGACCGGATTCGCGCTTTCTTCCCAGTACGGATAGCCGAGTGTCGTGAGAAAGCGGGCGAATTCGCCGTCTTCCGTGCCGGGCACCTGAATGCCGACCAGGATCGAGCTGTAGTCCGCGCCCTGGTTGCGGTAGTGGAACAGGCTGATATTCCAGTCCGGCGCCATCGACGACAGGAACTTCATCAGCGCGCCCGGCCGCTCCGGGAATTCGAAGCGGAACAGCCGCTCGTCGTGCGCGAGCGGCGAACGGCCCCCCACCATGTAGCGGATGTGCTGCTTCGACAGTTCGTCGTTCGTCAGGTCGACGGTGGCGAAGCCGTGCGCCTCGAACGCCTTCGCGATCTCCGCCGGTTCGCCGCGATTGCGGATCTGTACGCCCACAAAGATGTGCGCCGAACGCGCATCGGCGATCCGGTAGTTGAATTCGGTGACGCTGCGCGTGCCGACCACATCGCAGAAGCGCCTGAAGCTGCCGCGCTCCTCGGGGATCGTCACGGCGAACACCGCTTCGCGGGCCTCGCCCACTTCGGCACGCTCGGCGACAAAGCGCATCCGGTCGAAATTCATGTTCGCGCCCGAGGTGACCGCGATCAGCGTCTGGTTTTCGATGCCTTCGCGTTCCGTGTACTGCTTGGCGCCCGCCACCGCCAGCGCGCCCGCCGGTTCGAGCACGCTGCGGGTGTCCTGGAAGACGTCCTTGATCGCGGCACACAGGGCGTCGGTATTCACCAGCAGCACTTCGTCGAGATACGCGCGGCACAGCCGGAAGGTTTCCTCGCCGACCAGTTTCACCGCGGTGCCGTCCGAAAAGAGGCCCACCTCGTTCAGCGCGATGCGCTCCCCGGCTTTCAGCGACTGCGCCATCGCGCAGGAATCCTCGGTCTGCACGCCGATCACCCTGATCTCGGGCCGCACCGCCTTGACGTAAGCGGCCACGCCCGCCGCGAAGCCACCACCGCCGATCGGCACGAAGATCGCGTGGATCGGGCCCTGATGCTGGCTCAGGATTTCCATCGCCACGGTGCCCTGGCCGGCGATCACGTACGGATCGTCGAACGGGTGGACGAAGGTGAGGCCGCGTTCCTCCTGAAGCTTCACGGCATGCGCGTAGGCGTCGCTATACGATTCGCCGGCCTGCACGACTTCGACCGTCGGCCCGCCGTGGGCGCGCACCGCGTCGACCTTCACCTGCGGCGTCGTCACCGGCACCACGATGATCGCCTTCACGCCAAGCCGTGCCGCCGACAGCGCCACGCCCTGCGCATGGTTGCCCGCCGAGGCGGTGATCACGCCACGCTCGAGCGCGTCGGCCGGCAGATTCACCATCTTGTTGTAGGCGCCGCGCAGCTTGAACGAGAAAACCGGCTGATTGTCCTCGCGCTTCAGGTACACCGGATTGCGTAGCCGCGCCGACAGATTCGGTGCATGTTCGAGCTCCGTCTCGCGGGCCACGTCATAGACGCGGGCGGTCAGGGTTTTCTTCAGATAGTCGTGGGAGGCCATGCGGGGGACGCGCGAAGCGCTTTGCGGGACGGAAAGCGTTAATGATAGCGCCAACCGCCTTCGCTCTGGCCGCAGCCATACCTGTGCAGCGCCTTTGCGCGGCCTTTGCCTGTTCGTTTGGCCGACCGTCCGGTTGGCTTTCGCGTGTACGAAATGGATGGTCCGTACCGGTGTTTTATCCGTCGGGACGGCGGTTGCAGCGCGATCCGACCTCCGGCGCGCACCCGGATCATGCGTTAGAATCCCATTTTGGAACAAGGATCGGAAGATGCACTGGCAGCCCCGGATCGCCCATTTGATGCCCGCACCGCGTGAGTCCCGTCCCGCGGCGCAGCGGCACGTCCGGCATGCACGATCGTGTAGCTGCTGAGCGCCGCGAGGCAGTCGATGTGTGTCGTCCGTCGTTCGTGCTTCGCTCACCAGAAAAAATTTCCAGAATTGCGCCCCACGCGCACCGTCGGCAGGCGTCTCACCTTTGAGCGCGCTTCGCTGACCCACCGAGTCGTCCAAACATGAACGCACCTCAAGTCTTCGATCCGCACGGCGCCGCCGCCGCGGTGGCCCTCGATCTCGAACCGCGCCTGCGCGAAATTCCCTATAACTACACGTCATTTTCCGATCGCGAAATCGTCATCCGCCTGCTCGGTGACGAAGCGTGGGCCGCGCTGGCCGAACTGCGCGCCGAGCGCCGCACCGGCCGCTCGGCACGGATGCTGTATGAAGTGCTCGGCGATATCTGGGTCGTGCGCCGCAATCCGTACCTGCAGGACGACCTGCTCGACAATCCGAAGCGCCGCGCGCTGCTGATCGAGGCACTCAACCACCGTCTGGCGGAGATCGAGAAGCGCCGCCGCGCCGATCTCGTCGCGCATGGCGACGAAGCCGGCGTGGACCGGGCGGCGCGAGTCGAGACGCTGGTCGCCGCGGCGCGCCGCGCGGTTGCGGATTTCGCCAGCGAGTTCGACAAGACCGCTGACCTGCGCCGTCGCGCGACCAAAGTGCTGGGCCGCCGGACACAAAAGGACAACATCCGCTTCGATGGGCTGTCGCGTGTCTCGCATGTGACCGATGCGACCGACTGGCGTGTCGAGTACCCGTTCGTCGTGCTGACACCCGATACCGAGGCTGAGATCGCCGGCCTGATCAAGGCCTGCTTCGAACTCGGACTGACGGTGATTCCGCGCGGAGGCGGCACGGGCTATACGGGCGGTGCTGTGCCGCTCACGCCGTTCTCGGCCGTCATCAACACCGAAAAGCTCGAACAGCTCGGCGCGGTCGAACTCACGGAACTGCCGGGCGTCCCGCACAAGGTGGCGACGATTTTCTCGGGCGCGGGCGTTGTGACGCGGCGCGTGACGGAAGCCGCCGAACAGGCCGGCTATGTGTTCGCGGTCGACCCGACCTCGCTCGACGCATCGTGCATCGGCGGTAACGTCGCGATGAATGCAGGCGGCAAGAAGGCCGTGCTGTGGGGCACTGCGCTCGACAATCTCGCCTGGTGGCGCATGGTCGACCCGGAAGGGAATTGGCTCGAAGTCACGCGCCTCGACCACAACATGGGCAAGATTCACGACATTCCGGTCGCGCGCTTCGAACTGAAGTGGTTCGACGGCGAGTACGCGCCGGGCGAAAAGCTCCTGCGCACGGAATGGCTCGACATCGAGGGCAAGCGCTTCCGCAAGGAAGGCCTCGGCAAGGACGTCACGGATAAATTCCTGGCCGGCCTGCCCGGTATCCAGAAGGAAGGCTGCGACGGGCTCATCACGTCCGCGCGCTGGGTGCTGCACAAAATGCCGGCGCACACACGTACCGTTTGTCTCGAATTTTTCGGCCAGGCGCGCGATGCGATTCCGAGCATCGTCGAAATCAAGGACTACCTGTTCGAAACGTCGAAGCAGGGCGGCGCGATTCTCGCGGGCCTCGAACACCTCGACGAGCGCTATCTGCGCGCGGTCGGCTACGCGACCAAGTCGAAGCGCAATGCGTTTCCGAAGATGGTGCTGATCGGCGACATCGTCGGTAACGATGCGGATGCGGTTGCGCACGCGACGTCCGAAGTCGTGCGCATGGCCAACGGCAAGAGCGGCGAAGGCTTCGTTGCCGTCAGCGCCGAGGCGCGCAAGCGCTTCTGGCTCGACCGCAGCCGCACCGCTGCGATCGCGAAGCATACCAACGCGTTCAAGATCAACGAAGACGTCGTCATTCCGCTCAACCGGATGGGCGAGTACACGGACGGCATCGAGCGCATCAACATCGAGCTGTCGATCAAGAACAAGCTGCAGTTGATCGACGCGCTCGAAGTGTTCTTCAAGGGCGGCAAACTGCCGCTTGGCAAGAGCGACGACGCAAATGAAATCCCGAGCGCGGAACTCCTCGAAGATCGCGTGCAGCAGGCGCTCGATCTGCTGAAAAACGTGCGCGCGCGCTGGGAATTCCTGCGCGACAAGCTGGATCTGTCGCTGCGCGAGGCGCAGCATTACCTGGTCCAGCTCGGCTACGAGGCGCTCGCGGAGAAATTCGCGGACCGCGTCGATGCGCAGCCGGAAGCGACGGTTTTCCACGTGACGCAGGACCGTACGGTGCGGGTGTCGTGGAAGCAGGAGATTCGCGCCGAGCTTCGGCAGATCTTCAACGGCGGCGAATTCAAGCCGATCCTCGACGAGGCGCAGGCGATCCACAAGCAGGTGCTGCGCGGCCGCGTGTTCGTCGCGTTGCACATGCACGCGGGCGACGGCAATGTTCACACGAACATCCCCGTCAACTCCGACAACTACGAGATGCTGCAGGACGCCCACACGGCGGTGGCGCGCATCATGAAGCTCGCGCGTTCGCTCGACGGGGTGATTTCCGGCGAGCACGGCATCGGCATCACGAAGCTCGAGTTCCTGACCGAAGAAGAGATCGCTGAATTCCGTGCGTACAAGCAGCGCGTCGATCCGCAAGGGCGCTTCAATGCGGGCAAGCTGCTCGCGGGCGCCGATCTGCGCAACGCGTACACGCCGAGCTTTGGGCTGATGGGCTACGAATCGCTCATCATGCAGCAGTCCGATATCGGCGCAATTGCAGATTCGGTGAAAGACTGTCTGCGCTGCGGCAAGTGCAAGCCGGTGTGCGCCACGCACGTGCCGCGCGCGAACCTGCTGTACAGCCCGCGCAACAAGATTCTCGCCACGTCGCTGCTGGTCGAGGCGTTCCTGTACGAAGAGCAGACGCGCCGCGGTGTATCGATCAAGCACTGGGACGAATTCAACGATGTCGCCGACCACTGCACGGTCTGTCACAAGTGCGTGACGCCGTGTCCGGTGCAGATCGACTTCGGCGATGTCACGATGAACATGCGCAACCTGCTGCGCAAGATGGGCAAGAAGAAGTTCAATCCGGGCAACGCGGCCGGCATGTTCTTCCTCAATGCGACCAATCCGCAGACCATCAATCTCGCGCGCACCGCGATGATGGGCGTGGGCTACAAGGCGCAGCGCCTCGGCAATGACCTGCTGAAGAAGTTCGCGAAGAAGCAGACGGCCCACCCGCCCGCGACCACCGGCAAGCCGCCAGTGGTCGAGCAGGTGATCCACTTCATGAACAAGAAGATGCCGGGCAACCTGCCGAAGAAGACGGCGCGCGCGCTGCTCGACATCGAAGACAACAAGATCGTGCCGATCATCCGCAACCCGAAGACGACCACGTCCGATTCGGAAGCGGTGTTCTACTTCCCGGGCTGCGGCTCGGAGCGTCTCTTCTCTCAGGTCGGCCTCGCGACACAGGCGATGCTATGGGAGGCAGGCGTGCAGACCGTGCTGCCGCCGGGCTATCTGTGCTGTGGTTATCCGCAGCGCGGCTCGGGGCAATTCGACAAGGCCGAGAAGATCGTTACGGATAACCGCGTGCTGTTCCATCGCGTGGCGAACACGCTGAATTACCTCGACATCAAGACGGTCGTGGTGTCGTGCGGCACGTGTTACGACCAGCTCGCCGGCTACGAATTCGAGAAGATTTTCCCGGGCTGCCGGATCATCGACATCCACGAATTCCTGCTCGAGAAGGGCATGAAGCTGGAAGGCGTGAGCGGGACGCGCTACATGTATCACGACCCCTGCCACACGCCGATCAAGACGATGGACCCGGTGAAGCTCGTCAACGAGCTGATGGGCGCGGAGCACGATGGCTACCGGATCGAGAAGAACGATCGCTGCTGTGGCGAATCGGGCACGCTCGCGGTGACGCGTCCGGACATTTCGACCCAGGTCCGCTTCCGCAAGGAAGAGGAGATACGTAAGGGCGCAGCGAAGCTGCGCGGTATTCCGCTCGTTGCAGAGGCCGGCGCGAATGCCATCGATCCGGCGAATGCGTCTGCGGGTGCCGCCGGTGCGCCCAATGGCCAGGCGACGAAGGCGGGCGATGGTCCCCGGCCCAATGGCGCGGGCGGCGCGAACGGCGCACCGGACATCAAGATCCTGACGAGCTGCCCATCCTGCCTGCAAGGCCTGTCGCGCTACAACGAAGACGCGGGCACCGAAGCCGATTACATCGTCGTCGAAATGGCGCGTCACGTGCTGGGCGAGGACTGGATGGCCGATTACGTCCAGCGTGCGAACAATGGCGGAATCGAGCGCGTGCTGGTTTAATGGCACGGCTGACGTATCCATTCGGGGATGATGATGGGTTGTGTATTTTGCCGTGAGGATGGCGGTGATGTGCTCTGGCAGGACGACACTCTGCGTGTCGTCCTCGCCGACGAACACGATTACCCAGGCTTTTGCCGGGTGATCTGGAACGCGCACGTCGCCGAGTTTTCGGATCTCACCGCGGGCGAGCGCGACCGCGTGATGCGGGTCGTGTACGCGGTGGAGCGAGCGATGCGGCGCGTGATGCAACCGGTCAAGGTGAATCTCGCGAGTCTTGGCAACCAGGTGCCGCACGTGCATTGGCACGTGATTCCGCGTTTTTCCAACGACGCCCATTTCCCGCTGCCGATCTGGGCACCCCGTCAACGCACGGTGTCCGAGGCGCTGCTGTCTTCGCGCCGCGCGCAGGCAACGCTACTGCGTGAAGCAGTGCGCAACGAAATAGAACAGGCTTTGGCCTGAGGTCATCATGAGCGGACTTACCCCCGAGACGCCGGTTCCGACCGGCGTCGTCGTCCACGCGAAGTCGCGCGTGCTTGAACTTCAATACGCCGACGGCAACAGTTACCGTGTGCCGTTCGAATTGCTGCGCGTCTATTCGCCATCGGCCGAAGTGCGCGGGCACGGTCCAGGGCAGGAAACGCTGCAGACCGGCAAGCGGGAGGTGACGGTCGTGTCGCTGGAAGGCGTGGGTAACTACGCGCTGCAGCCGACCTTCTCTGATGGCCATTCGACCGGCCTTTACTCCTGGGATCTGCTGTACGACATCGCCACCCGTCAGGATGAACTCTGGCGCGAGTATCTCGACAAACTTAAGGCGGCAGGCGTCGACCGCGACGCGCCGATGCCCGCCTCCGGCGCGGCGCACGGCCACGGGCACGGCCATTGCCACTGAATCTGCATTCCACTGGTACGATGCGGCCCTGACTGCCGCGACATTGCGGCGCAACAATCCAGAATACGCGAAAGGACGAGCGCGATGAGCAAAACCCACTTCGGCTTTCAGACAGTCGACGAACAGGAAAAAGCGAAGAAGGTGGCGGGTGTGTTCCACTCGGTCGCCACCAACTACGACCTGATGAACGATCTGATGTCGGGCGGGTTGCACCGGGCGTGGAAGACTTTCACGATCGCCCAGGCGAATGTGCGTCCGGGCTTCAAGGTGCTCGACATCGCGGGCGGCACGGGCGATCTGTCGAAGGCGTTCGCGAAGCAGGCCGGCCCGACGGGCGAGGTCTGGCATACCGACATCAACGAATCGATGCTGCGTGTGGGCCGCGACCGTCTGATCGACAAGGGCATCATCACGCCCGCACTCCTGTGCGACGCCGAAAAGATCCCGTTCCCGGACAACTACTTCGACGTGGTGACCGTCGCCTTCGGCCTGCGCAACATGACGCACAAGGACATCGCGCTGGCGGAAATGCGTCGTGTGCTGAAGCCCGCCGGGCGTCTCCTCGTGCTCGAGTTCTCGAAAGTGTGGGACCCGCTTAAGAAGGCTTACGACGTATATTCGTTCAAGGTGCTGCCATGGCTTGGCGACCGCTTTGCGAAGGACGCCGAAAGCTACCGCTATCTGGCCGAATCGATCCGCATGCACCCGGACCAGGAAACTTTAAAAACGATGATGGAAAAAGCTGGCCTCGATGGCGTCAAATATTACAATTTGTCAGCTGGTGTGGTAGCTTTGCATGTGGGGACGAAATATTAGCGTCCTAAATTATTGTTTTTAAAGGAAAGTGCAAAATGTCCGATTCACGTTTGTTATCTTCCCGTAAGAATTCGAGGTCGTGGGTAAGGAGAATCGGACTGTTAGCCATGGTCGGCCTGATCATGGCGGGCACGCTCGCTTCTCTTGATGCGGAAGCGCGCCGCATGGGCGGTGGCCGGACCTTTGGTCGGCAGTCGACTACGGCGCAACGTCAAACGACGCCGCCTGCCCAACCCGCGCAACCCACCCAGCAATCCGCGCAGCCTGCGCAGCCGAAGCCGGCGCCGGCCGCCGCGCCCACCCCTGCTCCCACGCGTTCGCGCTGGCTCGGACCGATCGCTGGCCTCGCTGCCGGTCTCGGTATTGCGGCGTTGCTTTCGCACTTCGGCCTTGGCGAAGCGTTCGCCGGCGCGTTGGCCAACTTCATCGTGATTGCGCTGATTGCCATGGTCGTGATCTGGCTGATCCGCAAGTTCGTTGCGCGCAGGCGCAACGCCGGCATGCCGGCGTACGGAGGAAGCGCCGGTTCGCCGACGCTCAACGCGGGCGGCACCGGCTACTCTCAGGAGCCGAGCTTCACGGCGCCGCCGTCGGGCCCGTATCTCGCTCCCCAGGGCAATCCGCTGACCACGCCGGAGATCACCGCGGCGCCGGCCGTGCCCGCGAACTTCGACGCGGAAGCCTTCGTGCGCAATGCGAAGGTTTACTTCGTGCGTCTGCAGGCCGCCTGGGACGTGGGCAATATGGAAGACATCCGCGAATTCACCACGCCGGAAATGTTCGCCGAGGTGAAAGTGGATCTTGCTTCGCGCGGAGCAGAGGAGAACCAGACGGACGTCGTGCAACTGAACGCCGAGTTGCTGGGCGTCGAAGACCGCGGCACTGAGTATCTGGCGAGCGTGCGTTTCTCGGGCCTGATCCGCGAAACGGCCGGTGCAGCGGCCGAGCCGTTCGTGGAAATCTGGAACCTGTCGAAGTCGACACGCACCGGCGAAGGCTGGCTGCTCGCCGGTATCCAGCAGGTCGCACAGCACTGAACCGTGATCGCTGGCTGTCCGGCATAGACAGTCATCCAGCGAACGGACGTTACAATAGGAACCCGCGCAGGCACATCGCCGGCGCGGGTTTTTCTTTCCACTTCCGATGACCCTCGCCGCCAAGCCCTTCGCTGCTGCCGTCAACCATCTGCTCGCCCGCGAATCGTGGGCACGCGAGCGCCTCGCTCCCTACGCTGGCAAAACCGCCCGACTCTCCTGTCCTCCCGTCATCCTGATGCTCATGGTCCAGCCGGACGGCTATCTCGCCGCCATCGAGGAACGTGAGGCCCAGCAGTTCGACGTCACGGTCTCGGTGCCGGCCGACGCGTTGCCGGCCTTCCTGCAGGGCGGCCAGGCGGCGGTCATGAAGCACGTGAAGATCGAAGGCGACGCCGAATTCGCCACGGTCATCGCCAGGCTTGCCGAGCATCTGCGCTGGGAGCCGGAAGAGGATCTCGCGCGGCTGGTTGGCGATGCACCGGCTTCGCGGCTCGCGGCGCTGGCGCGCTCGGCCAGCGACCACGCGCGGCGGACGGGGCGCAATCTGCTCGACTCGGTCGCCGAGTATCTGCTCGATGAAAATCCGCAACTGGTGCGGCGTGCGGCGCTGGAAGACTTCAACGCCGAACTGGCGCGTGCACGCGATGCGCTCGCTCGCGTCGAGAAACGCGTCGAACGTCTTGAACAGAAGGTTGAAGCCCGCGGCGCCGATGCGTCGGGCGGCGCCGCCATGTCGCGCGGCACGCGCTAGTCACCGGGCTTGACCATGCGTTTTCTGCGCTTTCTAAAAATAATCTTTACTGTCATCCGCTTCGGTCTCGACGAGATGATGCTGAGCCGCATCAACGACCGCCGCGTGCGGCTGTTGCTGCGTATCACCACGATCGGACGACGCTTCGATCAGCCGCCTGGCGTCCGGTTGCGTCTTGCGCTCGAAAGCCTGGGCCCGATTTTCGTGAAGTTCGGCCAGGTGCTGTCGACGCGGCGCGATCTGTTACCCGTCGATATCGCCAACGAACTCGCGAAGCTGCAGGACCAGGTGCCCCCGTTCGATTCCGACGTCGCCATTGCGATTGTCGAGAAGGCGCTCGGCGCGCCGGTCGGCGTGCTGTTCGACGATTTCGAGCGGGTCCCGGTGGCGAGCGCGTCGATTGCGCAGGTGCATTTTGCGAAGGTGAAAACCGGGCAGCACGCCGGCAAGGCCGTCGCGGTGAAGGTGCTGCGGCCGAACATGCTGCCGGTGATCGACTCGGACCTCGCGCTGATGCGCGATCTTGCGGTGTGGGCAGAGCGTTTGTGGGCCGACGGCAAGCGTCTGAAACCACGCGAAGTGGTCGGCGAATTCGACAAGTATCTGCACGACGAACTCGACCTGATGCGCGAGGCGGCGAACGGCAGCCAGTTGCGTCGCAACTTTGTCGGCCTCGATCTGCTGCTCGTGCCCGAGATGTACTGGGAGTTCTGCACGCCCAGCGTGCTCGTGATGGAGCGGATGGTCGGTGTGCCGATCAGCCAGGTCGAGACGCTGCGGGCCGCGGGCGTCGATATTCCAAAGCTGGCGCGTGAAGGTGTCGAGATCTTCTTCACGCAGGTGTTCCGCGACGGCTTCTTTCACGCCGACATGCACCCGGGCAACATCCAGGTGAGTCTCGATCCGGCGCATTTCGGACGGTATATCGCGCTTGATTTCGGCATCATCGGTGCGCTGTCGGATTTCGACAAAAACTATCTGGCGCAGAACTTCCTTGCCTTTTTCAAGCGCGACTATCACCGTGTCGCGACGCTGCATCTGGAGTCCGGCTGGGTGCCGGCGACCACGCGCGTCGAAGAACTGGAGAGCGCAATCCGGGCTGTCTGCGAGCCCTACTTCGACCGGGCGCTGAAGGATATTTCGCTGGGGCAGGTGTTGCTGCGCCTGTTCTCGACGTCGCGCCGTTTCAATGTCGAGATTCAGCCGCAACTGGTGCTGCTCCAAAAGACGATGCTGAACGTTGAAGGTCTCGGCCGCTCGCTGGATCCGGAACTGGATCTGTGGAAGACGGCGAAGCCTTACCTCGAACGCTGGATGAACGAGCAGATCGGCCTTTCCGGCTGGTACGAGCGGCTCAAGATCGAGGCGCCGCAATGGAGCAAGACGCTGCCGCAGCTGCCGCGCCTGATCCATCACATGCTGGCGTCTCGCCACGACGCCCTGCAGCACGGGCATAACGACGACGTCATGCGTCTCATCCTGCTGGAGCAGAAGCGGACCAACCGGCTCCTGCAGGGCTTGCTGATGTTCGGCATCGCCGCGGGCGTCGGCGCGGTGCTCGCGCGCTTATGGCTGGCCATGCTTTACGGCGGCTAGGCTCAGGCAAACTGGCGACGCGTGGCGAAGTGCGGCGAAAGACCGCGAATCGTCGCGAAACGCCGCGAAACACAGTGAGATATATCGATGAATGATCCGACCCGGCCTTCAAGTCCATCAGCGCCACCCGCCCCGGCTGCACCAGACTTCGCCACGCGCGACCCCAACTCGCCGGCATTCTGGGACGAACGGTTCGAACGCGGTTACACGCCTTGGGATCAGGCCGGCGTGCCGGCGGCGTTCCAGTCGTTTGCGGCGCGGCACGTCGGCGCGCCGGTGCTGATTCCGGGCTGCGGCAATGCCTGGGAGGCGTTGTTGCTTGCCCGGCAGGGCTGGCAGGTTCGCGCGATCGACTTCGCGCCGGGCGCGATCGCCGCCGCACGCGGACAGATGGGCGCGCATGGCGACGTGGTCGAGCAGGCGGATTTCTTTGCTTACGAGCCACCGTTCAAGCCTGGCTGGATCTACGAACGCGCGTTTCTCTGCGCGTTGCCGGAGAACCGCAGGCTCGATTACGCGCGGCGGATGGCCCGGTTGTTGCCGGCAGGCGGGCTGCTGGCCGGCTTCTTTTTTCTTGGCGCCACACCCAAAGGGCCGCCGTTTGGTATTGACCGTCCAGAACTGGAGGCCCTCCTGTCGCCGGACTTCGAACTGATCGAGGACGAAGCTGTGGCGGACTCGATTCCCGTGTTTGCCGGGCGGGAGCGGTGGCTCACGTGGCGTCGGCGTGGACCGGCGCACGCTTGATCCGGGAACGGGTGCCCCCATTTAATGACGCGGCCGGTGTTGCTGCCGGCGACCCTCAAATCGGGGGCAGCAGTCGTTTGCGGCTATAATTCAAGGCTTTGCAAGCGTTTACAAGATTTCTGCAGGGAACAAGGATCATGCCGATCTACGCTTATCGTTGTGAATCATGCGGCTTCGGGAAGGACGTGCTTCAGAAGATGAGCGACGCACCGTTGACGCAGTGCCCGGAATGCGGCAAAGACGCATTCCGCAAACAGGTAACGGCCGCTGGGTTCCAGTTGAAGGGATCGGGCTGGTACGTGACGGATTTCCGTGGTGGCTCAGGCGGCTCGAATGCGGCTGCCAGTGGCAGTAATGGGGCAGCCGAGGCGAAGACCACCGAAGGCGGCACGTCCGACGCCGGTTCGTCCGCAGGCGCCACGCCAGCAGCGGCCGCGCCCGCCGCGGCACCGGCTTCGCCCGCTGCGGCCACGACCTCGGGCGCAGACGGCGCCTAGCAGGACAGCTACCCGAAGGGGTAGCGAGTACACCGTGCCGGATGGATCCGGCGCGGTTCACTGGCGCGACACATGACGACGAAAAAGACGACGCTCAAATCGGTGTTTCTGACCGGCCTGCTGGTGCTGGTGCCTCTTGCCATCACGCTGTGGGTGCTCGGCCTCATCATCGGCACGATGGATCAGACGCTGTTGCTGCTGCCCGCCGAATGGCGGCCAGAGCGGTTCGGATACCGCATACCCGGTCTCGGCGCGGTGCTGGCGCTCGCCTTCATTTTTATCGTCGGCCTGTTGACCCAGAACTTCATCGGTCAGAAGCTTGTGCAGTGGTGGGACCTGATCGTGCGCCATATCCCGGTGGTCGGGCCGCTGTATACGAGCGTCAAGCAGGTGTCGGACACGCTGTTGTCGAGCAGCGGCAATGCGTTCCGCAAGGCGCTCCTCATCGAATATCCGCGCAAGGGTTCCTACACAATCGCGTTTCTGACGGGTACGCCCGGTGGTGACGTGGTCAATCACCTGAAGGAAGAGCACGTGAGCGTGTACGTGCCGACGACGCCGAATCCGACGTCCGGCTTCTTCCTGATGTTGCCGAAGAGCGAAGTGGTCGAACTCGATATGACGGTCGACGCTGCGCTCAAGTACATCGTCTCGATGGGCGTCGTGGCACCGTCCGCGCCGGCGCAGCCGGCGCCCGTGCGCCGCACCACCATCGAGCCACCGCTGTAATGCCGGAGTACGTCGCCTGTCGACGCGCTCCGTTCAACCAATGCAAAACGAAAGTCAAACATCATGTCGATGAGATCTGAATACTGCGGTCTGGTGACCGAACACCTGCTGGGCCAAACCGTGTCGCTGTGCGGCTGGGTGAGCCGCCGACGTGACCACGGCGGCGTTATCTTCATCGACCTGCGCGACCGCGAAGGCCTCGTTCAGGTCGTCTGCGACCCGGACCGCGCGGAGATGTTCAAGATCGCCGAAGGCGTGCGCAACGAGTTCTGCGTGCGGGTGCAAGGCGTGGTGCGCAACCGTCCGGAAGGCACGGCCAACGCCGGCCTGAAGAGCGGCAAGATCGAGGTGCTGTGCCACGAACTGACGGTGCTCAACGCATCGGTGACGCCGCCGTTCCAGCTCGACGACGACAACCTGTCGGAAACCACGCGTCTTACACACCGTGTGCTCGACCTGCGCCGTCCGCAGATGCAGCACAACCTGCGCCTGCGCTACCGCGTGGCGATGGAAGTGCGCAAGTATCTCGACGCGCAAGGCTTCATCGACATCGAAACGCCGATGCTCACCAAGAGCACGCCGGAAGGCGCGCGCGATTACCTGGTGCCGTCGCGTGTGAACGCCGGTCAGTTCTTCGCGCTGCCGCAGTCGCCGCAGCTCTTCAAGCAGCTGCTGATGGTGGCGAACTTCGATCGCTACTACCAGATCGTCAAGTGCTTCCGCGACGAAGACCTGCGCGCCGACCGCCAGCCGGAATTCACGCAGATCGACTGCGAAACCTCGTTCCTCAACGAACAGGAAATCCGCGATCTGTTCGAGGCGATGATCCGTCACGTCTTCAAGGAAACGATCGGCGTTGCGCTGGACGAAAAATTCCCGGTCATGCTGTATTCGGAAGCGATGCGCCGTTTCGGGTCGGACAAGCCGGACCTGCGCGTGAAGCTCGAATTCACCGACCTGACCGACGCGATGAAGGACGTCGACTTCAAGGTGTTCAGCACGCCGGCCAACACGAAGGACGGCCGCGTCGCAGCGCTGCGCGTGCCGAAGGGCGGCGAGCTGTCGCGCGGCGACATCGACAGCTACACGGAATTCGTGCGCATCTATGGCGCGAAGGGCCTCGCATGGATCAAGGTCAACGAAGTCGCAAAGGGTCGTGACGGTCTGCAAAGCCCGATCGTCAAGAACCTGCACGACGCGTCGATTGCCGCGATCCTCGAGCGCACCGGCGCGCAGGACGGCGACATCATTTTCTTCGCGGCAGACCGTGCGAAGGTGGTCAACGACAGCCTCGGCGCGCTGCGTCTGAAGATCGGCCATTCGGAATTCGGCAAGGCGAACGCCCTTGTCGAAGACGGCTGGAAGCCGCTGTGGGTGGTCGACTTCCCGATGTTCGAATACGACGAGGAAGAAGCCCGTTACGTGGCTGCTCACCACCCGTTCACGAGCCCGAAGGACGAGCACCTCGAGTATCTGGAAACGGATCCGGGCCGCTGCCTCGCGAAGGCCTACGACATGGTGCTGAACGGCTGGGAAATCGGCGGCGGTTCGGTCCGTATCTATCAGGAAGACGTGCAGAGCAAGGTGTTCCGCGCGCTCAAGATCGGTGCGGAAGAAGCGCGTGCGAAGTTCGGCTTCCTGCTTGACGCGCTCCAGTACGGCGCGCCGCCGCACGGCGGTATCGCGTTTGGCCTTGACCGTATCGTGACGATGATGGCGCGTGCCGATTCGATCCGTGACGTGATCGCGTTCCCGAAGACCCAGCGCGCGCAGTGTCTGCTCACCCAGGCGCCGAGCGAAGTGGACGAGCGCCAGCTGCGCGAACTCCACATCCGCCTGCGCCAGCCGGAGGCGAAGGCGTAAGCACTCGCCGGACGTCCGACGGAGTCAGTCGGCAGCAGCAGTTGAAAAAGGCGCGTCATGCGCCTTTTTCTTTTTTTGCGTTACAGTCGATGCGATGCCCATCGACTGACATGCATCGCGCTTAATCTGCGCATGCGCCGTACCCCGTCCCACGATCATGCCGAAACCACCAAAGATCCCGGAGTCCGTTCTTGTCATCATTCATACGCCTCAACTCGACGTGCTGATCATCGAACGGGCCGACCGCCCCGAGTTCTGGCAGTCGGTGACGGGATCGAAGGATCATCGCGACGAACCGCTTGCCGAGACCGCCGTACGCGAAGTGGGCGAGGAGACGGGCATCGTGGTCGGCACGGACGAGGTGCCCGCCGAGGCCCTGTTCGACTGGCGGCATCAGATCGAATACGAGATTTATCCAGTGTGGCGCCATCGCTATGCCGAGGGCGTCACGCGTAACACCGAGCACTGGTTCAGTCTGCAGGTGCCGCGCCGCGTCGACGTGAGGCTGGCGCCACGCGAGCACACGGCCTGGCTGTGGCTGCCCTATGAAGAGGCGGCGGCGCGCTGCTTCTCGTGGTCGAACCGCGAGGCGATCCTGCAGCTTCCCGCGCGTCTGAAGGGACGTCTGCAATGACGGACATGGGCGCGCGACACTTCGCGCGGCTCAGGCAAAGCCTGCCCGGCCGTTACTGGTCGAAATACCGCTTCACGGCCGCCAACGACGTCCGGCTCCTCCGTTCAGGTGACGCCTACTTCGACGCGCTCGTCGAACGGATCGACGCCGCGACCGAAGACGTCGTGCTCGAAACGTACATTTTCTGCAACGACGCCGCCGGCCAGAAGATCTCCGGCGCGTTGCTGCGCGCTGCCGCGCGCGGCGTGCGCGTACGCGTGATCACCGATGGCATCGGCACCGCGCACTTGCCCCTCTTCAGCGACTGGCTGCCGAACGGCGTCGAACATCGCATCTTCAACCCGCATCTGTTCGGCCGCTTCGGTTTTTCCCGCACGCATCGCAAGCTCGCGGTCGTCGACGGCCAGTACGCGTATTGCGGCGGCATCAACATCGTCGACGACTTCGACAACAACGGCACACGCCTGCCGCATCCGCGCTGGGACTTCGCCATCGAACTGCGCGGACCAGTGGTCGCCGATGTCCGCCAGGCGTTCGAGTGGCAATGGCGCCGCATTCGCCTCGGACACCGTCCCATCGAATCGCTGCAGCCCGAGCGTGACGCACCGCCCGATCTGGGCGGCGTCTCCCGGTTGCGGCTGCAGCGCTGGCGCCGGGGCGATCTGAGGGCCGCCGGCGTGCCGTGCGTCGCCTTTGTCGCACGCGACAACCTCGTCAACAGGCGGGCGATCGAACGGGCCTATCTGACTGCGATCGGCCAGGCGAAAACCGAGGTGCTGCTCGCCAATCCGTATTTCATGCCCGGCCGCAGGCTGCGCCGGGCGCTCACGCAGGCGGCGCGCCGAGGTGTCGACGTACGGCTGGTCATCGGCCGCAAGGAGTTCGCGGCGCTCGATTACGCGGTGCCCTTTCTGTACCGGGCATTGCTGAAAGCCGGCGTGAAGATTGCCGAATATGAGAAGACCATGCTGCACGGCAAGGTCGCGGTCGTCGACTCGAACTGGGGCACCGTGGGCTCGTCGAATCTGGATGCGCTCAGTCTCCTCGTCAACAATGAGGCCAACGTGGTGCTCGTGCTGCACGACGAAATCCAGGAACTGCGCGACGCGATCCTGACCGCGTTCGACGATTCCCGCAGCATCGATGCGGCCCATTACGAGGCGCGGCCGATGAGCGAGCGATTGCTGAACTGGCTTGCGTACAACACGTACCGGGTCGTGATGAAGCTGCTCACGGTCGGCGGCTACGACTAGCCTCGCGCGGCTGCCCGGGGCAATCCGGGTAATTCATCAGATACCTGCCCGCCGCCAGCCGGTAAAACCACATCAGGCGCTCCGGACGGAGGACTCTAAAAATTCGACATCGTCCGGTTGGCGGATGCCTCAAAATTAACGACCGGTTAGAAACCGGTTTCTAATAAAGTCCTTGTTTCGCGGGCGGTCGTATCCAATAATAGTACGGCCGTTCGATTTTCTTTCGGTCACATCAGAACGGTATAAAGCTATGCGAAAAGGCGAACAGACGCGGGTCGCAATTCTCGACGCAGCACTCGACCTGGCAAGCCGCGACGGACTGGAAGGTCTGACGATCGGCCTCCTCGCCGAGCGGATGCAGATGAGCAAAAGCGGGGTGTTTGCGCACTTCGGGTCGCGTGAAGACCTGCAGGTCGAGGTAGTCAGGGAATATCACCGTCGTTTCGAAGACGAGGTGTTTTTCCCGAGTCTGCGCGAACCGCGCGGGCTGCCGCGTCTGCGGGCGATGATCTCGCGCTGGATTGAGAAGCGCATCCAGGAAGTCACCACTGGGTGCATCTACATCAGCGGAGCCGTCGAATACGACGACCGCGCGGACAACCCGGTGCGCGAGCAACTGGTGTCCAGCGTGACGACCTGGCGTGCGGCGCTCACGCGAGCCATTTCGCAGGCGATGGAGGAGGGACATTTGCGGCTGGACACCGATCCGCAACTGATGCTCTTCGAACTGTACAGCTTGACGCTCGGCCTGCATCACGATGCACGCTTCCTGCACCTGCCGGATGCTGTGCGCCTGACATGGGCCGCGCTCGAAAAACTGATTGTTTCGTATCAGAGCGAAAGCCGCTAGCAGGGCTGACTGGATCCATCGGGTTCGTCGGCGCGGAAGGGTCCAACTCACGGCCCGAGCTGGTAGCCAAGCTTCAGCCAACACCTTTGGAGTGGAGAAAGTCATGGGACAGTACGCCGCGCCGCTGCGCGACATGCAATTCGTGTTGCACGAGCTGCTCAACGTCGAAGCCGAGATCAGGCAGATGCCGAAGCACGCGGATCTCGACGCGGAAACGATCAACCAGGTGCTCGAGGAAGCCGGCAAGTTCTGCGCAGAGGTGCTGTTCCCGCTCAACCAGAGCGGCGATCAGGAAGGCTGCACGTACGACGGTGATGGCGTCGTCAAGACGCCGAAGGGCTTCAGGGAAGCCTATCAGCAATACGTCGAAGCCGGCTGGCCGGCACTCGGCTGCGATCCGGAATACGGCGGCCAGGGCCTGCCCGCGTTCGTCAACAACGCGCTGTTCGAAATGCTGAACTCGGCGAACCAGGCCTGGACGATGTATCCGGGTCTGTCGCACGGCGCGTACGAATGTCTGCACGCGCACGGCACCCCGGAGCTGCAGCAACGCTATCTGCCGAAGCTGGTCTCAGGCGTCTGGACGGGCACGATGTGCCTGACCGAGCCGCATTGCGGCACCGATCTCGGCATCCTGCGCACGAAGGCCGAACCGGACAGCGATGGCTCGTACGCCATCAGCGGCACGAAGATCTTCATCTCGAGCGGCGAACACGACATGGCCGGGAACATCGTCCACCTGGTGCTCGCACGCCTGCCGGACGCGCCGAAAGGCACCAAGGGCATTTCGCTCTTCATCGTGCCGAAGTTCATCCCGAACGAAGCGGGCGATCCGGGCGAGCGCAACGGCGTGAAGTGCGGCTCGATCGAACACAAGATGGGCATTCACGGCAACGCCACGTGTGTGATCAATCTCGACAACGCGAAGGGCTGGATGGTCGGCGAGCCGAACAAGGGCCTCAACGCGATGTTCGTGATGATGAACGCGGCACGTCTGGGTGTCGGCATGCAAAGCCTCGGCCTGACCGAAGTGGCTTATCAAAACTCGCTCACGTACGCGAAAGAGCGCCTGCAGATGCGTTCGCTGACCGGCCCGAAGGCGCCGGAAAAGGCCGCGGACCCGATCATCGTTCACCCGGACGTGCGCCGCATGCTGCTCACGCAGAAGGCCTACGCGGAAGGCGCGCGTGCGTTCTCGTACTGGTCGGCGCTGCAGATCGACAAGGAGCTGTCGCATGCGGATGAAGCGGCGCGCAAGGAAGCCGCCGACCTCGTCGCGCTGCTCACGCCGATCCTGAAGGCGTTCCTGTCGGACAACGCGTTCGAGGGCACCAACCACGCAATGCAGATCTACGGCGGCCATGGCTTCATCGCCGAGTGGGGCATGGAGCAGTACGTGCGCGACGCGCGCATCAACATGATCTACGAAGGCACGAACGGGATCCAGTCGCTCGACCTGCTGGGCCGCAAGGTGCTCGGCGACATGGGCGCGAAGATGAAGAAATTCGGCAGGCTCGTCACGGAGTTCATCGACGCCGAAGGCGTGAAGCCGGAGATGCAAGAGTTCATCAACCCACTCGCCGACATCGGTGACAAGGTCCAGAAGCTGACGATGGAAATCGGCATGAAGGCGATGCAGAACCCGGACGAAGTCGGCGCCGCCGCTGTGCCGTACCTGCGTACGGTCGGGCATCTCGTGTTCTCGTACTTCTGGGCACGCATGGCGCGCCTCGCGCTCGACAAGGAAGCCTCGGGCGATCCGTTCTACAAGGCGAAGCTCGCTACGGCACGCTTTTACTTCGCGAAGCTGCTGCCCGAAACGGCCATGACGATCCGCCAGGCTCGTGCCGGTTCGAAGTCGCTGATGGAAGTCGACGAAGCCCTGTTCTAACGCATCCTGGGCACGCGCTGCGCGGCAAGCCGTGCGGCGCGCTCGCCCCGTCTCACATTTGCGTTTTCACGCGACCCTGCACAACTCCACCGGAGGAACAACGTGAGCAATCTGATCATTCGCAAGGTAGCCGTACTCGGCGCCGGCGTGATGGGCGCGCAGATCGCCGCGCACCTGATCAACGCCAAGGTGCCCGTGCTGCTATTCGACCTGCCTGCGAAGGAAGGCCCGAAAAACGCGATCGCGCTGAAGGCGATCGAGAATCTCAAGAAGCTGTCGCCGGCGCCGTTCGGCATCAAGGACGACGCGCAATACATCCAGCCCGCTAACTACGATGACGACATCGCGAAGCTCGAAGAATGCGATCTCGTGATCGAAGCGATCGCCGAGCGCATGGACTGGAAACACGATCTGTACAAAAAGGTATCGCCGCATATCGCACCGAACGCGATCTTCGCGACGAACACGTCGGGCCTGTCGATCACCGAACTGTCGAAAGGTTTTGCGGACGAGCTGAAGGCGCGCTTCTGTGGCGTGCACTTCTTCAATCCGCCGCGCTACATGCACCTCGTCGAACTGATTCCGACTGCAACGACGCGCCCGGAAATTCTCGACCAGCTCGAGTCGTTTCTGACGAGCGTCGTCGGCAAGGGCGTTGTGCGGGCGAAAGACACGCCGAACTTTATCGCCAACCGCGTCGGCATTTTCTCGATCCTTGCCGTCATCACCGAAGCCGCGAAGTTCGGCCTGCGTTTCGATGAAGTCGACGATCTGACCGGCAGCCGTCTGGGCCGCGCGAAATCGGCGACCTTCCGTACCGCCGATGTGGTCGGTCTCGACACGATGGCGCACGTCATCAAGACGATGCAGGACAACCTCGCCGACGATCCGTTCTTCCCGGTCTACGCAACGCCCGCCGTGCTCGCCGAACTCGTGAAGCAGGGCGCGCTGGGTCAGAAGACCGGCGCTGGCTTCTACAAAAAAGAAGGTAAGGCGATCAAGGTGCTCGACCCGAAGACGGGCGGGTACGTCGATGGCGGCGCCAAGGCCGATGAACTGATCGGCCGCATCCTCAAGCGTCCGCCGGCGGAGCGTCTGAAGCTGCTGCGCGAGTCGGAACACCCGCAGGCGCAGTTCCTGTGGGCGATTTTCCGCGACGTGTTCCATTACATCGGCGTGCACCTCGACTCGATCGCCGACAATGCGCGCGATGTCGACCTCGCGATCCGCTGGGGTTTCGGCTGGAACGAAGGTCCGTTCGAAGGCTGGCAGACGGCGGGCTGGAAGCAGGTCGCTGAATGGGTGCAGGAAGACATCGCTGCGGGCAAGGCGCTTTCGGGCGCTCCATTGCCTTCGTGGGTGTTCGAAGGCGCGGTCGCAGAGACGGGCGGCGTGCATGCCAGCGAAGGTTCGTGGTCGCCGGCGTCGAAGTCGTTTGTGCCGCGCTCGTCGCTCGCCGTGTATGAGAGGCAGGTGTTCCGCGCACCGCTCGCGGGCGAAACGGGCGCCGATCCGAAGACGTATGGCAAGACGCTGTTCGAAACCGAAGCCGTGCGTGCATGGGTCGACGATCGTGCCGGGGAGAACGACGTCCTGATCGTGTCGTTCAAGAGCAAGATGAACACGATCGGACCGTCGGTGATCGATGGCCTCGTGCAGGCGATCGACCTCGCCGAAAAGGACTACAAGGGCGTGGTGATCTGGCAGCCGACGTCGCTGAAACTCGGCACGCCGGGCGGCCCGTTCTCGGCCGGCGCGAATCTCGAAGAAGCGATGCCGGCGTTCATGATGGGCGGCGCCAAGGGTATCGAGCCGTTCGTGAAGAAATTCCAGCAGGGCATGCTGCGCGTGAAGTACGCGAACGTCCCGGTGGTGGCTGCCGTGTCGGGCATCGCGCTTGGTGGCGGTTGCGAACTGGTGCTGCATAGCGCGAAGCGCGTCGCGCATATCGAGAGCTACATCGGTCTCGTCGAAGTGGGCGTGGGCCTCGTGCCCGCGGGCGGCGGTCTGAAGGAGGCGGCGCTGCGCGCAGCGGAAGCGGCGAGCGCTGTCGGTGCGACAAACGATCTGCTGAAGTTCGTGCAGAAGTCGTTCGAAAACGCGGCGATGGCGAAGGTTTCGGCCTCCGCGCTCGACGCCCGTGCAATGGGTTATCTGAAGCCGTCCGACACGATCGTCTTCAACGTGTTCGAACTGCTCGACACGGCAAAGAAGGAAGCGCGCGCGCTTGCCGCCGCGGGCTATCGTCCGCCGCTGCGCGCGACGCAGATTCCGGTCGCGGGCCGCTCGGCGATTTCGACGATCAAGGCGTCGCTGGTCAACATGCGCGATGGCCGCTTCATCAGCGAACACGACTTCCTGATCGCGAGCCGTATCGCGGAAGCGGTGTGCGGCGGCGATGTCGAAGCGGGCAGCCTCGTCGACGAAGAATGGCTGCTGCAACTCGAGCGTCGTGCGTTTGTCGACCTGCTCGGCACGCAAAAGACGCAGGAACGCATCATGGGCATGCTGCAGACCGGCAAGCCGGTACGGAACTGAAGCGGCGCGGACCGCAATGAGATTGCATGGGACCGGACTAAGCGCTAAAGCGCCAAGTCCGGTCGACACAGGAGCTTCAAATGACAAAGCAATTGCAGGACGCCTATATCGTCGCCGCCAGCCGGACTCCGATTGGCAAGGCGCCGCGTGGGATGTTCAAAAACACGCGCCCGGACGAACTGCTGGTGCACGCCATCAAGTCTGCGGTCGCGCAGGTGCCTGGCCTCGACACGAAGCTGATCGAAGACGCGATCATCGGTTGCGCGATTCCGGAAGCGGAACAAGGGCTGAACGTTGCGCGGATGGGCGCGCTGCTCGCCGGCTTGCCGAACACGGTCGGCGGCGTCACGGTGAACCGCTTCTGCGCATCCGGCCTGACCGCGCTCGCGATGGCGGCGGACCGCATTCGCGTCGGTGAATCGGACGCGATGATCGCGGGCGGCTGCGAATCGATGAGCATGGTGCCGATGATGGGCAACAAGCCGTCGCTGTCGCCGCATATCTTCGACAGCAATGAGAACGTCGGCATCGCGTACGGCATGGGGCTGACTGCGGAGAAGGTCGCCGAGCGCTGGAAGGTGAGCCGCGAAGCGCAGGACCAGTTCTCGGTCGAATCGCATCGCAAGGCGGTCGCGGCGCAACAGGCTGGTGAGTTCAACAACGAGATCGCGCCGTACACGATCGTCGAACGCTTCCCCGATCTCGCCACCGGCGAGGTGAGGGTGAAGACGCGCGAAATCGCGCTCGACGAAGGTCCGCGTCAGGACACGTCGATGGAAGGTCTTGCGAAGCTGCGCGCGGTGTTCGCGAACAAGGGTTCGGTGACCGCGGGCAACAGCTCGCAGACCTCGGACGGCGCGGGCGCGCTGATCGTGGTGTCGGAAAAGATGCTGAAGCAGTTCAACCTGACGCCGCTCGCACGTTTCGTCAGCTTTGCCGTGCGCGGCGTGCCGCCGGAGATCATGGGCATCGGTCCGAAGGAAGCGATTCCGGCCGCGCTGAAGGCCGCCGGCCTCAAGCAGGACGACATCGACTGGATCGAGTTGAATGAAGCGTTCGCGGCGCAATCGCTGGCGGTGATCCAGGACCTCGGTCTGGATCCGTCGAAGATCAACCCGCTTGGCGGCGCGATCGCGCTCGGCCACCCGCTCGGCGCGACGGGCGCGATCCGTGCTTCAACGGTCGTGCATGGCCTGCGCCGCCGCAACCTGAAGTACGGGATGGTGACGATGTGCGTCGGTACCGGGATGGGCGCGGCGGGCATCATCGAACGCCTGTAAACGGCTCGCCCCGGCAACGCAACGCAAGGACGAACGGTTCGCAGGTCGTGTGGCTTGCGAGCCGTTTTTTCCACTCAGGAAGTCGGAAAGGTAACGAGGAGATGGCGATGGATATTCTGGTTGAGTGCGCAGACGGCGTGCTGACGATTGCCTTCAACAGGCCGGAGAGGAAAAACGCGATCACGGCCGCGATGTACCAGACGATGGCCGATGCGCTCGTCGACGCTCAGGCCGACGCGTCGGTGCGCGCGATCCTGATTCGCGGCAGCGCGGGTATTTTCAGCGCGGGCAACGATCTGGAAGATTTCATGAAGGCGCCGCCGACGGGCGAGAACGCGCCGGTGTTTCAGTTCCTGCGCGCGATAAGCTCGGCCGAAAAGCCGGTTGTGGCTTCGGTGGCGGGTGCAGCGGTCGGCGTTGGCACGACGCTGCTGCTGCATTGCGACCTGGTGTATGCCGCGGAAACAGCCACCTTCTCGCTGCCGTTCAGCCAGCTGGGACTGTGTCCGGAAGCGGCGTCGTCGCTGCTGCTGCAGCGTGTCGCGGGCTATCAGGGTGCGGCGGAAAAGCTGCTGCTCGGCGAGGCATTCGATGCGAAGGAAGCGCAGCGCATGGGTTTTGTGAACCGCCTGCTGGCGGCGAGCGAAGTGGATGCCTTCGCGCTCGCGCAGGCGGCGAAGCTGGCGGCGCTGCCTGCTTCTTCGCTGCGTGTCACAAAGTCGCTGATGAAGCGCGCAAGCCAGCACGAAATCCAGACGCAGATGAGCGAGGAAGCGGTGCACTTCGGCAAGATGCTGCTTGCGCCGGAAGCGCGCGAAGCTTTCAAGGCATTCTTCGAAAAGCGCAAGCCTGATTTCCGGCTGTTCGACTGAGGCGGCGCTATCGCTGTGATGTTTACGGCGTTAGGGAAACGTCACAGCCCGCGTATCCATCACCGCGTACCGTAGTCGACGTAGCTCGTTTCCCGGCAAAAGCTCACCAGCCGCAGATTCGCCTTCTTCGCGATCGCGATCGCGAGCGAGGACGGCGCGGAAATCGTCGCGATCATCGGCACACCGACGCGCGCCGCCTTGCGCACCAGTTCATAGCTTGCGCGGCTCGACAGAAAAACGAAGCCATCTCTGGTATCCGCGCGATCGAGCACCAGCTGGCCGATCAGCTTGTCGAGCGCGTTATGGCGGCCGACATCCTCGAACGCATGGCGGATCGCGCCCTGGGCGTCGCACCACGCGGCGGCGTGCAGCCCGCCTGTCAGGCGGGTGAGCGCCTGGTGCGCGGGCAGTTCGCGAGCGGCGCGCGCGATCGCGTCGGGCGCGAGGCGCTCCAGAAAGCCGGTATCCGGCACGACTTCCGGCTGCAGATCGAGCAGATCGATGCTTTCGATTCCGCACACACCGCAGCCCGTGCGTCCTGCCAGTGCCCGCCGCTTTTCCTTCAGCGCGACAAAAGCCTGCTGGACGACGGTCAACTGCACCTCGGCGTGCGGCAGCTCGCCGTCGTACAACGCGACCTCGATGTCCTGGATGTCGCTGCCACGCTCGACGATCCCCTCCGAAATCGCAAAACCGACCGCAAAAGCTTCCAGGTCGCGCGGCGTGCACATCATCACCGCGTGCGAAATGCCGTTGAAAACGAGCGCGACCGGCCATTCCTGGCCGACATGGTCGGCGACGGTTTCGATCGCCTCGCCCCGATGCCGGCGCACCGTCTGTTCGACGGCGCCGGGCTGGCCGGCGGTTTCCAGTTCGTTCAAAAGCAGACTCCTTCGAATTGCCGCGCGGGCGCAGCGAGCCGTGCACGGTGCCGCTATCCCGCTAATAAGGTTCTAAAATACCTCAAGCCGGCATCGCGCGTTGCCTGTCATCCACGAGGACACTGTCATGGGACTCAACGAGTCGCCCCTCCTGTTTAACTTTGAAATCGCCTCCTCGGAGAATCTCACCTTTATCCCAATGGCCGTGCGCTTCAATCTCGATCGCTTCGGCCTGCGCATTTCGCTTGCCCAGTGGCAGATGTTGCCGCTCGAAGACCGCCAGTTGCTGGCGCGCTTTCCGGTCGACGAAGACGCCGCCATCGAACCGAATTTCGACCACGCGCTGTTTGAAATGCTGCGCACCCACGCGAACGTCGAGCCGGAATGGTTCTCGCCCGACGAGGCGCCCGCCTGGCGCGATACGGCCGCGGTGCCGGACGGCGTGGTGCACCAGGCCATGGTCGCCCGGCTGCGGGCGCCGACGCGGGAGCAATGGGCGCAACTCGATCCGTTCCAGCGTTACGTGCTTGCCAAACTTTCGCGCAAACCGGAAGAAAATCACGATTTCGTCCCGGCGATGAGCGAATTCGGACTCGCAATTTCCGGGCACACGCTCAGCTAGGGAAAAGTTTTTTCGTCCTGGCCCTCAACTTTTTCCGGGCGCCGCCGTTATCCATGGGTTAGCGCGTATAAGAGCCGCGTTCGTGCCGCTCTCTCGCACGAAAAGCGGGCCTGCCGGGCGCACCGCCCGCAGAACGATCCGACGTTCGGAACCCATGACTCCTTTTTTCTCGAAGCGGCTGCTGATCAATCTGGCAGTCGTCGCCGCGGCGGTCGGCGCGAACGCGTTCGTCGCCTACACGCAGATCTGCGGCCAGCGGGCGGCGGATGCGCGGACGATACGCTCGATGAATATCAAGCGGGATCTCGACGCGTGGCGTGAGACGCTGGATCTCGAACTGGCCGCGCTCGGCCGCTTCGAGGCATCCGGCGCAATCGAGCCCGAGGCTGCCGCGGCGGCCCGGTCGGCCGAAGTGTCCCAACTGGAAGGCGCATTGCGCGCCGCGTTTCGTGACGAGCCACCCATGATCGCCGCGCTCGAACAACTCGCGCCATCCGCGCGCTTGTTGCAGCGGGACGTGGCGGCGGCGCTTGCCCGCAGCGCGACGCTCCCGCCCGACGCGCCGCGGACGTGGGCCGCCGCGGAATACACACGAATCGACATGCAGCTCGGCGCGTTCGAGCATGACCTCGCCGCGATGCGGCATGAGGAGGATCGCTCGCTGGAGGCTGCGCTGACCGAATCGGCGAAAGCCACCCAGGTCGCGATGCTGCTCCTCTTCGTAACGACGGTTGCTGGCGGCGCGCTGCTGATCTTCATGTTCGGCGTGCGCGAGAGCGCCGCGCGCGAAAAAATCCGGGTCGTGCGGGCGCTGCGCCGCAACGACGAGCGCTTTCGCGGGCTGTTCGACGCCCATCCGGTACCGATGTACATCTTCGACCGCGAGACGCTGCGCTTTCTCGCGGTGAACGCGGCGGCAATACAGCAGTACGGGTACTCGGAAGCGGAAATGCTGGCGATGACGATCCGCGCGATCCGTCCGGTCGCCGAAGTGGCGCGGCTCGAGTCGCATCTGCAGCGCAGCGACGCCGTGCCGCGTAGCGGCCGCACGATGGCGGGCATCTGGCATCACCGCCGCAAGGACGGCACGCAGATCAGCGCCGATATCTCGTATCACGCGCTGACCTTCATGGGACGTCCCGCGCTCTTCGTGCTGGCTGACGACGTCACCGACCAGATCAACGCCGAAGCCGAGGCGCAGCGCTCGAACCAGATGCTCGAGACGGTTATCGACAACATCCCGCAGCGCATCTTCTGGAAGGATCTCGAATCGCGCTATCTCGGGTGCAATATGGCGTTTGCGCGCGATGCAGGGCTTGCGTATCCGGAGCAGGTCGTCGGCAAGACGGATTTCGATCTGCCCTGGCGGGAGTTCGCGGCTCAGATGCGCGAGCACGATCACGATGTGATGGCGTCGAGCGTGCCGAAGATGAACTTTGAGTTCGACATGACGCTCGACGGCGTGCACCGGACGACGATCACGAGCAAGCTGCCGTTCACCGACAGCGACGGCACTGTGATCGGCGTGCTCGGCTCGTACACGGACGTCACTGAACGCAAGCGCTCGGATCTGGCGCTGCGTCTGCAAAGCCGCGCACTCGACGCGAGCGTGAACGCGATCCTGATCACCGGGCCGGTTTCGGGCAGCGGCAATCTGATCGAATACGTGAATCCGGCGTTCAAGCGGATCACGGGCTACGATCCGGCCGAAGTGATCGGTCAGGATTGCCGCCTGCTGCAACGGGACGACCGCGATCAGGAAGGGCTGGAGGCGATCCGTCTCGGGCTTGCCGGCAATCGCGAGGTGAGCGCGGTGCTGCGCAATTACCGCAAGGACGGTGCGCTGTTCTGGAACCAGCTGTTCATCGCGCCGGTGCCGAATGCCGACGGACAGACCACGCATCACATCGGCATCATCAACGACGTGACCGAACTGATCCGCTATCAGGAGCAGCTCGAATATCAGGCGAACTACGACAGCCTCACGCGCCTGCCGAACCGCAACCTGCTGCGCGACCGGCTGCAGCACGCGCTGATCGCCGCGCAGCGGCGCGAGCAGGGCGTCGCGGTCGTGTTCATCGACCTCGACGGCTTCAAGAACGTCAACGACAGCCTGGGGCACAGCGTCGGCGACCGGTTGCTGGGCGTGGTCGCGGAGCGGCTCGCACGCTGCGCGCGGGCAAGCGACACTGTGGCGCGCCATGGCGGCGACGAGTTCGTGATCGTGATGACCGATACCGTCGACGAACAGTCGCTGATCGCGTGGATGGAGCGCGTGCGCGTGTCGATCTCCGAGCCGGTGTGGCTCGACGGCACCGAACTCTACGTGGGCTGCAGCATGGGCGCGAGCCTTTTCCCGCAGGACGGACACGACGCCGAAACGCTGCTGAAAAAGGCCGATGTCGCGATGTATCGCGCGAAGGACCTGGGCCGCAACACGTTCCAGTTCTTCCAGCCGGAGATGAACGCAAGCGCGAGCGCGCGGATGAACATGGAGCGTCGCCTGCGGCGCGCACTGCGCGATAACGAGTTCCTGCTGCATTACCAGCCGCAGGTGGACATCGTGACCGGCCGGATCGTCGGAGTGGAGGCGCTGGTGCGCTGGTGCGATCCGGAAGTCGGGCTGGTGCCGCCTTCGTCATTCATTCCGGTGGCGGAAGAGAGTGGGCTCATCGGACAGCTGACCGAATGGGTGCTGCGCGAGGCGTGCGGGCAGAACAAGGCGTGGCAGGACGAAGGCTTGCCGCCGGCGCGCGTGTCGGTGAACCTGTCGGCGCGGGAATTCCATCAGCGCAACATCGCCGAGCTCGTCACGCGGGTGCTGGAGGAAACCGGGCTCGCGCCGCAGTATCTCGAACTCGAACTCACCGAAAGCACGATCATGCGCAACGCCGAAGAAGCCGTGACGATGCTCAACGATCTGCACGCACTTGGCATCGGCCTTGCAATCGACGACTTCGGCACCGGCTACTCGAGCCTCAGCTATCTGAAGCGCTTTCCGGTGGATCGCCTGAAGATCGACCGCTCGTTCGTGTCGGATATCGGTGCATCGAGCGACGACGAGACGATCACGTCGGCGATCATCGCGCTCGCGCATTCGCTGGAATTGCAGGTGATCGCGGAAGGAGTGGAGACGTCGGCGCAACTCGACTTCCTGAGAGCGCGCGCCTGCGACGAGATGCAGGGGTACTATTTCGCGAAGCCGATGCCGCGCGATGCCATTCCGGCGCTGCTGACGCACGGTGGGTCACTCGTGGCGGCGGCGGCGACGGCTGCTGAAGCGTAACCTGCGGGTGGGGCGGGGTGGCGGTGGCCGCTGCCCCCGTGCAGTCAGGTGCTGAGGATCAGTCCAGCGCAGGCAGTGCGCGCGGACGGCGGTCGCTATCGGTCGCGACGTAGGTGAGCGTCGCTTCGGTCACCTTGACGACTTCTTCGGTGAGGCTCATGCGCTGCGCGTAGACCTCGACCGATACCGTCACCGACGTGTTGCCGGTCTTCACGATATCCGCGTAAAAGCTCAGCAGATCGCCGACGAAAACCGGCTGTTTGAAAACGAACGAGTTGACGGCGATCGTGGCCACGCGGCCGTTCGCTCGGCGGCTCGCGGGGATCGAGCCCGCGATGTCGACCTGCGCCATGATCCAGCCGCCGAACACGTCGCCGTGAACGTTTGCGTCCGATGGCTGCGGCATCACGCGCAGGGCCGCCGACTTTTGCGGTAGTTGGAGGTTTTCGGTCATCGGGACATCCTTGGGAACAGGTTGGCTTCGCGTGCAGACGCGTCGTTTCACGCGGTCGGCATGACGTTGCCAGGTCAGCGCGTGAAAAGCGGCGCCAGCCGGCTTCTGCGACAATATGAGAGATCAGGAATTGTACGGGAAAGCGCGCGAACCGGAAGGCACGGACAAAAGCGCACCGATACATCCGCCCCTCCTCACAGCCGACCTTCATGCGCCGTTATTCCGCCTCCTCCGAGCCTTCGCCGATCTCGACCCAGCCGCGCAACGACTGGCAGACGATCGTGTCATTGCTGCCCTACCTTGCCACTTATAAATGGCGTGTGATTTTCGCGCTCAGTTGCCTGATCGGCGCGAAGGTGGCGAACCTCGGCGTGCCGATCGTGATGAAGCGGATCGTCGACAGCCTCGCGTCGGTCCAGCATCTGACGGCACTCGGCCGGGCCGACCACGCGCCGGGGATCCTGCTGGTGAGCGGTGTCGGGCTGCTGGTGGTGTCGTACGCGGTCGTGCGGCTGTCGACGTCGCTCTTCACCGAGCTTCGTGAAATCCTCTTCTCGAAGGTGACCGAAAGCGCGGTGCGTCAGCTGGCGTTGAAGGTGTTCCGGCATCTGCATGCGCTGTCGCTTCGATTTCACCTCGACCGGCAGACCGGCGGCATGTCGCGCGACATCGAGCGAGGCACACGCGGCATCACGCAACTGATTTCCTATTCGCTGTACAGCATCCTGCCGACGCTCGTCGAAGTCGGCCTCGTGCTTGGATTCTTTGTCGTCAAGTACGAGGCGTATTACGCGATCGTCACGTTCATTGCGCTCGCTGCGTACATCACGTTTACGGTGAAAGTGACGGAGTGGCGCACGCATTTTCGCCGCACGATGAACGAGCTCGATTCGCGCGCGAATTCGCGGGCGATCGATTCGCTGCTCAACTACGAGACCGTCAAGTATTTCGGCAACGAAGAGTGGGAAGCGCAGCGCTACGACGAAAACCTCAAGCGCTACCGCGCGGCGGCGATCAAATCGCAGAACTCGCTGTCGGCGCTGAATTTCGGACAGCAGGCGATCATCGGCACAGGGCTCGTGTTCATCCTGTGGCGCGCGACGCAGGGGGTGATGGCGGGGCGGCTCACGCTTGGCGATCTCGTGCTGATCAACACGTTCATGCTGCAGCTGTATATTCCGCTGAATTTTCTCGGTGTGGTGTATCGCGAGCTGAAGCAGAGCCTCACCGACATGGACCGCATGTTCACGCTGCTCGGCGCGGCGCGCGAAGTGCCCGACGTCGAGAATGCGCCGGCGCTCGCGGTGACTGGCGCGCAGGTGCGCTTCGAACGCGTGAACTTCGCTTACGAACCCGCGCGGCAGATCCTGCATGACGTGAGCTTTGCGATTCCGGCTGGCACGACGACGGCTGTCGTCGGGCACAGCGGCTCAGGTAAGTCGACGCTCGCGCGCCTGATGTTCCGCTTCTACGATCTGGACCGTTCGACGGGCGGCGCGATCACGATCGACGGCCAGGATATCCGCGATGTGACGCAGGATTCATTACGCGCTTCGATCGGTATCGTGCCGCAGGACACGGTGCTGTTCAACGATTCGATCTACTACAACATCGCCTATGGCCGCCCGAGCGCGACACGCGACGAAGTGATTGCGGCGGCGCGTGCGGCGCACATTCACGACTTCATCGAAAGTTTGCCGAAGGGCTATGACACGCCGGTTGGCGAGCGCGGGCTGAAACTGTCGGGCGGCGAGAAGCAGCGCGTCGCGATTGCGCGCACGATCCTGAAGAATCCGCCGCTGCTGATTTTCGACGAAGCCACCTCTGCGCTCGATTCGCGTTCGGAGCGCGCGATCCAGCACGAACTCGATCAGATTGCGCGCGAACGGACCACGTTGATCATCGCGCACCGTTTGTCGACGGTCGTGCATGCCCAGCAGATCATCGTCATGGATCGCGGGCGGATCGTCGAACGCGGGACGTACGCCGAACTGATTCTTGCCGGCGGACATTTTGCGCAGATGTGGGCGCTGCAACAGCAGCGCGCAGCGCAGGCCGATGATGCGCAGGAGCCAGCCGTCGCGGCAGGGCACGAGGACAAATGACGCAGCATGATGGGCGTCTAGCGGCCCGCGCCGAGCCGTTCGTCGAGCGCCTTCAACTGCGCCGGCGTACCGACGTTCTCCCACAAACCCTGGTATAGCTCACCGGTCACCCTGCCGCGCGCGATCGCGTCGCGGTAGTAAGGCGTGAGCGCGCGCCGCGTGCCAGACGGCAGAGCACCGAACATGCGCGTGTCGTACAGGCCGATGCTGCCGAACGTGTAGCGCGGCTCGCCATCAAGCGACAGCACGCCGTCGACGAGCGCAAAATCCCCGGACGAATGATACGGCGGGTTGGGCACCATCACGAGATGCATGCCGGGTTCGGGCAGGTCGCGGAGCCGCACGGCATGCGCATGTAGCGTGCCGTAGTCGAAATCCGCATACACGTCGCCGGCAACGGCAACGAAGACTTCCGGCTCTCCCGTGTCTTCGAGCAAAGGCCGGGCCTGCGCGATGCCGCCGGCCGTCTCCAGTGCCTCGCCTTCCGGCGAATACCGCAGCGAAACGCCCCAGCGCGAGCCGTCGCCGAGCGCGTCTTCGATCTGCTGGCCGAGCCACGCGTGATTGATCACGATGGTGCGCAAACCGGCCTGCGCAAGCCGTTCGATCTGCCACACGATCAGTGCCTTGCCGCCGGCTTCGAGAAGGGGTTTCGGGCGTGAATCGGTCAGCGGACGCATCCGCTCGCCGCGTCCCGCGGCAAAAATCATCGCTTTCGTCAGGGAAGTCGCTTGCGTGTTCATCGGTGTACTGGCCCGCTCAGAAGGTGTAACCGACGTCGGCAGCACGGCCTTCGAGCTGGTCGAGCAGCTTCGCGAACGGCGCAAGCGGCCGGTAGCGTTCCGCGACCTTGCGCGCATAGGCGATAAATCGCGGCAGATCGGCAAGATAGTGCGGCTTGCCGTCCCGGTAGTTGATCCGGCAGAAGAGCCCAAGCACCTTGATGTGCCGCTGCAGGCCCATCCATTCGAGCTGCCGGTAAAACTCGCCGAAATCGGGATCGACCGGCAGCCCGGCTTTCTTCGCGCGTTCCCAGTAGTACACGAAGCAGTCCAGTTCGAACTCTTCGTCCCAGCCGAGGAACGCGTCGCGCAGCAACGAGGCGACGTCGTACGTGATCGGACCGTACACGGCGTCCTGGAAATCGAGCACGCCTGGATTCGGGCTTGCCACCATCAGATTGCGTGGCATGAAATCGCGCAGCATGAAAACCTGGGGCTGGGCTCGCGCGCTCGCCACCAGCAACGCAAAGGTCCGGTCGAGCACGGAACGGGTTTTTTCGTCGACGGGCTGATTCAGATGCCGGCCGATGAACCACTCCGGCATCAATTCCATTTCGCGGCGCAGGAACGCTTCGTCGAACGGCGGCAGGACGTCTTCGCGCGACGTGAGCTGCCAGCGGATCAGGGCATCGAGCGCATCGCGCATCAGGGTGCGGGGGGTGTGTCCATCGGCGCTCGCGCCATCCGTCAGCGCGCGCAGATAGGACGCTGTCCCCAGATCGGTGACGAGCATGAAACCTGCTTCCAGATCGACCTCCAGCACCCGCGGGACGTGGACGCCAGCGGTTTCCAGCAGGTGCGCGACCTGGACGAACTCGCGGCACTTCTCAGGTGGGGGCGCATCGACGGCAATCAGCGTCGGGCCGTGCGGGCCGTTCGCGGCGAGCCGGAAATAACGGCGAAAACTGGCGTCCGACGAGGCGGGCGCGAGCGAGGCGACGTCAAGGCCGTAGCGGTCGGCGTGGGTGCGAAGCCAGGCGGTGAGCAGTTCGAGGCGGGTATCGGGGGTGTCGGGGGCGGCAGGTAAGGTCATGAAAACCAGAGGCAAAATCTTGGGGGCAACGTCTTGCCATATAATACCCCACGACTTTTTTGACGCGACCCGCGCCCGCTTTCACACGTCCCGTCTGACCGCCCGCCTCATTGATCGACAGATTGCAGTGTTTTGCGTGTACTCCGGTCGTCGCAGCCCGGTTGCGCAGGCGGCGGACTGTGACGAAGAAGGCAGGCGGCCGGGTCGATTCGCCAAACGATACATGCCGCTAAGACAGCTTTCCCAAACGACTCCTTCTTGTGACGGCGTGCCGCGCAAAAGGCGGCTCGTCGCGGCCTTGATCGCCGTGCCGGGCCTGATGCCCGCGTTGACGCACGCCCAGCTGGTGGGCGACGCGGCGCAGGCGCAACCGGTCGATGTGCCGTGGGGCCTGCGGCTCGCCCCCCAACTCGAAGAGCGCCCGCTGCAGAGCGGTCAGCGGCCCGCGACGTTCGTGCTCGGCGATACCGTGACCGCCACCGGCGACCAGGACATGGCCGCCAAGGGCTCTGCCGAAGTGCGGCGCAATACGGCGGTCATCAAGGCCGACGCGCTGCACTACGAGCAGGACTCCGACATGGCCGACGCGTACGGCCAGGTGCGCGTGATCAGCAACGGCGTTCTGTTCGCCGGCCCCGAGGCGCATCTGAGGGTCGAAGCAAGCGAAGGCTACATGCCGGCGCCGAAGTATCACTTCAACGTGACGGGCGGTTCGGGCAGCGCGGAGCGGGTCGATATTCTCGACAGCGAGCGCTCGATCTTTACCAGCGGCACCTATACGGCGTGCCAGTGCGCGACCGATCCGGCGTGGTACATCAAGGGCTCGGAATTCAGTTTCGATACCGGTGCGGACGAAGGTGTCGCGCACAATGGCGTGCTGTTTTTCCAGGGTGTGCCGATCTTCGCGAGCCCCTGGCTGTCGTTCCCGCTCTCGGGCGAGCGGCGCAGCGGCTTTCTGCCGCCGACGTTCTCGGTGAGTTCGACCAACGGTTTCGAACTGGCGGTTCCGTACTACTTCAACATCGCGCCGAACCGCGATCTGACGTTGACGCCGGAGATCATCTCGAAGCGCGGGCTGTTTACGGAAGCGACGTTCCGTTATCTGTCGCCGTCCTATTCCGGCACGTTTACGGGCCAGTTTCTGCCGAACGACGCGATCACGAAGACGAATCGCTACGCGATTTACCTGCAGCACACTCAGAGCTTCGGTAATGGGTTCGGCGGGTACGTCTATTACAACAGGGTTTCGGATAACACCTATCCTGGAGACCTGGGGTCGACCGTCAACCAGTTCGTCAACGGCACGCAGCTGCTCTACCAGCAGGAAGCCGGGCTGACGTACAACAACGGTCCGTGGTCGGTGCTCACCCGCGTGCAGCACTGGCAGACGCTCGAGCCTTCGACGCCGCCGTACGCCCGCGAGCCGCAGTTGAACGTGAAGTACGCGAAGTACAACGTCGGCGGTTTCGACTTCGGTGCGGAAACGGATTACACGCGTTTCACCATTACTCAGGCCGACACGACCGAAGGTCAGCGTTTCGTCTTCAATCCGTACCTGTCGTATTCGCTGGTCGGGCCGGGTTACTTCGTCACGCCGAAGGTGCAATGGCACTTTGCGTCGTACGACCTGGACCATATTTCGTCGACGGCGCCGCTCGGTCAGCCGAAGAATTTCACCGAGTCGATTCCGACATTCAGTTTCGACAGCGGGCTGATCTTCGAGCGTTCGATGCGGCTCTTCGGCGAGGATTACATCCAGACCCTCGAGCCAAGGCTCTATTACGTCTACACGCCGTTTCGCAATCAGGACTTTGCGCCGCTGTTCGATACCGCGGAGTCGGACTTCGGGCTTGCGGAAATCTTCAGTCCGAACACGTTCGTCGGCAACGATCGGATCGCCGACGCGAACCGCATCACCGCGGCACTCACCACGCGCTTCATCAACCCGGCCACTGGCGACGAACGTGCGCGCTTCGTCATCGCGCAGCAGTATTTCTTTCAGGATCAGCGCGTCACGCTGCAGCCTGGGCAAACCAATTCGCAGGCGACTCATTCGGATCTGATCGTCGGTGCATCGGTCAAGCTCGGCGCCGGTTTCGCGTCGGAAACTGCGTTCCAATATAATGCCGACAATAATCAGCTGACGAAAGCCAGCGTGGGCTTCGGTTTCAGTCCGGCGACGGGCAAGGTGATCAACGTCGCGTATCGCTACACGCGCGCGAACTCGACGCTGACGTTCGAGCCGATCAACCAGATCCTGGTTTCGGGGCAGTGGCCGCTGGGGCATCGGGTGTACAGCGTGGCGCGCCTGAATTATGACGTGAGCGGGCATCGCCTGGTCGACGGTCTGCTCGGGCTGCAATACGATGCCGACTGCTGGACGCTCGGTATCGGACTGCAGCGCTACGCCAACGGAGCCAACTCGTCAGGCAGTCCGACGTCAAGTTCGCGGATCCTTGCCCAGCTGACGCTCAAGGGGCTGTCGAGCGTCGACAACGGGCTCATCGCCGCGTTCCGTGCGGGCATACCGGGCTACACGCCGTTGCCGGCCGCGCCGCCGCCGCAGTCGCGTTTCACCAATTACGAATGACCGTCGCCTGATGATTAACAAAATGCGAAAAGACGGGCCAGGCGCGCCCGACCTCAATGGAGTATCTGTGGCAATCATGAAAAAGCTTCGCTTGGCAACGCTCGTGGCAGGTCTTGCTGCCGCCGCGTCCTTTCTGCAGGTTGCGCCCGCTCAGGCACAGGCCCTGGGCGGCGGCAGCAGCCAGACTGTCGATACCATTGCAGCCGTGGTGAACAACGGGGTCATCACGCAACGCGAACTCGATCAGCGCGTCGGGATGATCGCGCATCGCCTGACCCAACAAAACGCACCTGTTCCGCCGGTGGACCAGCTTCGCCAGCAGGTGCTGAACCAGATGGTGCTGGAACGCATCCAGCTGCAAAAGGCGAAAGAAGATGGCATCACCATCGACGACGCCACCGTGCAAAGGACGCTGGAACGCCTCGCCCAGTCGAACAACATGACGCTCGACGTCTACCGTTCGCGGATCGAGGCTCAGGGCGTGCCCTGGTCCGTATTCACGAACGATGCGCGCACCGAGTTGACCTTGTCGCGTCTGCGCGAAAAGGAAGTGGACAGCAAGGTGACGGTGACCGACGCCGAAGTCGCGAACTACATCGCGAGCCAGCGCGGACCGAACGCCGGGCTCGCGAGCGACCTGCACTTCGAACACATCCTGCTGAAGGCGCCGCTCAACGCTGCGCAGGCGGACATCGAGGCCGCCCAGCAAAAAGCCGACTCCCTGCTGAAGGAAGCGACGGGCGGGGCGAATTTCGAAAAGCTCGCGAAGGCGAATTCGCAGGCAGCCGATGCATCCAAAGGCGGCGACATGGGCTTCCAGGCGCAATCGAAGTTGCCGCCCGAGTTCGTGACGGCGGCGGCCACGCTGCGTCCGGGCCAGGTGAATCCGTCGGTGATCCGCACGAATGACGGTTTCGAGATCGTCCGTCTCGTCGAGCGCCGCAGTGGCCAGAGCGCAACCTCGGCTGATGCGCCGAAGCTCGTGCAGACGCACGTGCGCCACATCCTGCTGCGCGTCGGCGACGGCATGTCGGAACCGGCTGCGCGCGAGAAGCTGCTCGAAATCAAGCGCGACGTGCTGGCCGGCGGCGACTTCAGCAAGTTTGCCCGCACCTACTCGCAGGACGGTTCGTCGTCGCAGGGCGGCGATCTCGGCTGGATCAGCCCGGGTGAGACCGTGCCTGAATTCGAGCGCGCCATGAACGCGCTGCAGGACAACCAGATCAGCGACCCGGTGCGCAGCGAGTACGGCTACCACCTGATCCAGGTGCTGGGCCGCCGCGACGCGGAAGGTTCGATTTCACAGCAGATGGATCTCGCGCGTCAGGCGATCGGTCAGCGCAAGGCTGAACAGGCCTACGCCGACTGGCTGCGTCAGTTGCGCGACACGGCCTACATCAATTACAAGCTCGACACGCCTGTCGTGCAATAACCGATCATGAATCCTACCGCCCGCCCGCAAGGCGTACCGCTGCAGATTGCCATCACGACCGGCGAACCCGCTGGGGTCGGACCGGAACTGACGGCACAGGCGCTGGCGGGCGCGGCGGCGCATTGGCCCGACGCGCAGTTCACGGTGCTGGGCGATGCGGATCTGCTCGCCGGGCGGGCGAGGGCCGTGAGCGTCGACTGGGCGCTCCTTCCCAAAGACCGCGTGCGCATGCAGCACGTGCCGCTTGGTGTGCCTTCGCAGGCGGGGCGGCTCGACGCAGCGAATGGCCGCTACGTGCTGACGCTGCTCGACGAGGCGATCGACGGCGCAGTATCAGGTACGTTCGACGCCATCGTTACTGCGCCCCTGCAAAAAAGCACGATCAACGACGCGGGTGTTCCGTTCACCGGTCACACCGAATATCTGGCGCAGCGTACGCATTCGCCGCGCGTCGTGATGATGCTGGCCGGCAGCGGCCCGCGCCCGCTGCGTGTGGCGCTTGCCACGACCCATCTGCCGCTGAAGGACGTTTCGGCGGCGCTGACGATCGACGGCCTTGTCGAAACGCTGCGCATCATCGATCACGATCTGCGTCACCACTTCGGCCTGCCGGCGCCGCGTATTCTTGTCACCGGCCTCAATCCGCATGCCGGTGAAAACGGCTATCTGGGTCGTGAGGAAATCGACGTCATTACGCCTGCGCTCAAAGAGGCGAACGGGCAGGGTATCGATGCGCGCGGCCCGTATCCGGCCGATACGCTGTTCCAGCCGCGTTATCTGAAAGACGCCGACTGCGTGCTCGCGATGTTCCACGACCAGGGCCTGCCAGTCCTGAAATATGCAACCTTCGGCGAAGGCATCAACATTACGCTCGGACTGCCGATCATCCGTACTTCGGTCGACCACGGCACCGCGCTTGATCTGGCGGGCACTGGCCGCGCCGACTCGGGCAGCCTGATCGCCGCTATCGACACCGCCGTTTCGATGGCGCGCCATCGTCGCGCGACCTGAATCTTTTTTATTGTCTTTCGATGTCTAACAGCTCCAGCAGCCGGCAGCACCAGGGCCATTTCGCGCGCAAGCGGTTCGGACAGAATTTTCTGGTCGACATGGGTGTGATCGATTCGATCGTCGATGTGATCCGTCCGCAGCGCGGCGAACGCATGGTCGAGATCGGGCCGGGCCTCGGCGCGCTCACAGGGCCGCTGGTCGAGCGTCTCGCGACGCCCGACGCGCCGCTGCACGCAGTCGAACTCGATCGCGACCTGATCGGGCGTCTCACGAAGCAGTTCGGTGAACTGCTCGAACTGCACGCGGGCGACGCGCTCGCCTTCGACTTCGGCTCGCTCGCCGCGCCGGGCGACAAGCCGTCGCTGCGAATCGTCGGCAATCTGCCGTACAACATTTCGAGTCCGCTGCTGTTTCACCTCACGACGTTCGCCCCTGTCGTGATCGACCAGCATTTCATGCTTCAGGATGAAGTGGTCGAGCGGATGGTGGCCGAGCCTGGCAGCAAGGCATTCGGCCGGCTCTCTGTGATGCTGCAGTACCGCTACGTGATCGACAAGCTGCTTGACGTGCCGCCCGAATCCTTCCAGCCGCCGCCGAAGGTGAATTCGGCGATCGTGCGCATGATTCCCTACGCGCCGCATGAGCTTGCCGATGTCGATGTGCGTGTGCTCGGTGAGGTCGTGACCGCCGCGTTTTCGCAGCGCCGCAAGATGTTGCGCAACACGCTGTCCGCATATCGCGATACGGTCGACTTCGAGGCGCTCGGATTCGATCTGCAGCGCCGCGCGGAAGACGTGCCGGTCGACGAGTACGTGCGGGTTGCGCAGGCCGTGGTGGCTGCGTCTTCATCCGCCGGCTCCGGCGCCGACGCGGCAAGTTAGCCGGCGAGGCTAGCCTGCGACCAGGGGCCGCGATGCCGCGCCAGGTGTCGCTGGCGTCGGGCCAGGCGTTCGCAGCATGCGTTGTCAGGCTCGGACTTCGCTTCGTCGGGCGGGCGCATTGACGAGCGCGATGCCGGCCAGCACGAGCCCGGCCGCCATCAGAAACCGCAGGCTGAACGACTCGCCAAGCAGCAGTACACCAAACGTCACCCCGAAGAGCGGCGTCAGGAACGAGAAGACCGACAGTCTCGATGCCATGTAACGCGTCAACAGCCAGAACCAGATCAGATAGCTGATAAACGCGACCACCACCGCCTGATACGCGAGACTCACGACGGCGAGCGGCGTGACCACCTCGACTCGCACCTGCCCGAGCAGCGCCGCTAGCGCCAGCAACACTACCGCAGATACCACCAGCTGATAGAACAGCGTCTTGCTCGCGCTCGATTGTGCAAGGCGCGTCGAACGCACGACGACGGTCGTGGCGGCCCACGCGATCCCCCCCAGCACGCCGAGCGCGTCGCCCGCGATACCTGTCAGCATCGACTCGTGACCCGCTGCACTGGCGCGCGTAAAGCCGTCCGCGAACGCGAGCGCCATGCCGGTGAACGCGACGAACACGCCGATCCATTGTGTGCGCCGTATGTGCTCGCCTTCGACGAACCAGTGCAGCCCGAGTGCGGTGAAGCACGGCGCGGTGTACAGGAATACGGCCATGCGCGATGCGCTGGTGAGCGTCAGGCCGAGAAAGATGCAAACAAACTCGCCGGCAAACAGGACGCCGGCCAGCAGGCCCGCGCCGAGCGTGCCGTCGTTGCGAAACAGTGGCGTGCCACGCAGGCGTGCCCAGCCGTACACGAGCAGCGCGGCGATCGCGGAGCGTAGCCCTGCCTGAAAGACCGGTGCAAGAGCGGCATTGGTGCTTTTGATGGCGACCTGCTGCAGGCCCCAGATCGCGCACAGCACGACCATCAGGACGATAGCAAAGGTATCGGGCACACGACGTGCGGACAGGGTGGCGGTACTCATGGCGTTACCGCGACGGAACAGAACGATGGGCGCACTGGAACGGTCCGACAGGAACTGTTGTGAGTGAGGCCCATACCATATCAAAACGACGCAGCCGTGGCGATGACTCCGCCACCGACGGATGCCTGCCGCCCATCGATGAGGGTCGGTTAGACCGCTGGTCGAAGTACGACGGCGACCTGATCGGCGCGCAGTTGCCGGGCGTCAACAGCATCGGGCTCGCGCAGAAAAGCACGCAACCTGGCGTGATGGCCGGGCTGCGGCATCAGTTTCAAGACGACGCGACCGCCGCCCGCAAATGGCCCCGCTTCCTGCACAGGCATGGGATTCCGGGTACATTTACGTTCTCGACTTCAAGCAACAGGGAGTACACCATGCGTCTGCTACACACCATGCTCCGGGTTGGCAACCTGGACCGTTCGATCGCCTTCTACACGGAACTGCTTGGCATGAAAGTGCTGCGCCGCGACGACTTTCCGGATGGCAAGTTCACGCTGGCATTCGTCGGCTACACCGACGAGCGCGACGGCACCGTGATCGAACTCACGCACAACTGGGACACGGAATCGTACGATCTCGGCACGGGCTTCGGCCATCTGGCGATCGAAGTCGATGACGCCTACGCGGCCTGCGAAAAAATCAAGGCGCAAGGCGGCAACGTGGTTCGTGAAGCCGGTCCGATGAAACACGGCACGACGGTGATTGCGTTTGTCACCGACCCGGATGGCTACAAGATCGAATTCATCCAGAAGAAGAAATAAGGCCTGTCTGAAGGCCTCGCCAGTGGTCTTCGTTCAGCGCGCGGCGGACGATGTCTTCGTCGCCGCGCACGCTGGCATCAAAGCGTCGGCAGCAATTCCGGCGGATGATGCTTGAGCGTCTGCCGCGCCTCGCGGAATTCCGGAAAGATCGATTCGACCGTCTCCCAGAAACGCGGACTGTGGTTCATTTCGCGCAGATGTGCGAGTTCGTGAGCGACCACGTAGTCGATGATAGACAGCGGAAAATGAATCAGCCGCCAGTTGAGACGGATCTTGCCGTCGCTTGAACAGCTGCCCCAACGCGTCGCCGCCGACGACAGCGCATACGCGCGATAACTGACCCCCAGCTTCTCAGCATAGATCGCGAGCCGCTCGCCGAAAATGCGCGTCGCTTCGCCCTGTAACCAGCCCTGCACGCGATCCTTGATCTGCTGGGGATCGGCGTGCGGCGGCAGGGGCAATGCGAGCGCCGCGCGCTCTGCATCGAACGTCAGCGCGCGGTGCGATGCGGCCAGCATCACGCTGACAGGACGGCCAAGATACGGCACCTGCGCGCCGTCTTTCCAGTCGATGCGCGGCAACGCGCGCTGCTCGACGCGGTTCTGCCATTCGTTGAGCTTCGTGAAAATCCAGCGCTGCTTTTCCGTGATCGCGGTTTCGATGTCCGCAAGCGTGACCCAGCGCGGAGCGGTAATCGTGAGGCCTGTGCTGTCGATGGCAAAACCGATTGAACGACGTGCTGAGCGTTTCAAAACATAGTGCAGCGTCTGCGAACCGAGTGTGAGGCTGCGCAGCTTCGTGCCGTCCGGCGCGCGAAGCGCGTCCGGCTTCGGTGGCGAAGGCGTTGAAGGTGTTGAAGAGGGCGATACGGGGGATGACGAGGGCGGCGTAGAGACAGCCGGCTCGGCGAAGAGCGGCAGATCGAGTTGCCGGCTATCGAGCGCCGCAGCGGGCTGCGGCGTGGGAGACTTCTGCATCGGATTCGGCTTCGCGCAATACGCCGCGTGCGGCGTGCGCGTCAGATTCGGGCAGCGGCAGGTGTGCTTTCCGCCGCACGGTACGCGGCAGGGTCGATGCGGCGCATTTCTGCTTCGATCCACGTTTCGACGCGCTTGTTCACTTCATCGGGCGTGAGCCCCTTCGTTTCGATCGGCTTGCCAATCGAAACTGTGACTATACCCGGATATTTGATGAACGAGTTGCGCGGCCACACGCGCCCTGCGTTGTGCGCGATCGGTACGACCGGCGCGCCGGTTGCGATGGCGAAGCGCGCGCCGCCGGTCTTGTACTTGCCTTTCTTGCCGGTCGGTGTGCGCGTGCCCTCCGGGAACATGATGACCCATGCACCTTCTTCCATGCGCGCCTTGCCCTGCCTGGTCACGGAATCGAACGCGTACTTGCCTTCCTTGCGGTCGATGTGAACCATCTTCAGCATGCCGAGCGCCCAGCCGAAGAAGGGCACGTAGAGCAGCTCGCGCTTGAACACATAGCAAAGAGGGCGCGGCATCAGCGCCGGAAACGCGAGCGTCTCCCACGCCGACTGATGCTTCGACAGCAGCACCGCGGGTCCCTCGGGCAGATTCTCCCGGCCTTCGACCCGGTAGCGGATGCCGTTCAGCCAGCGCACGACCGTGAGCGTCGCGCGGCACCAGCCGGCCGCCATCCAGTACCGGCTATCGGCTTTCATGAACGGGAACGCGATGAAGCACGCGATAGCGTACGGCACCGTGAAGACGACGAAGTAGATCAGCAGCAACAGCGATCGAAGGAAGCGCATCGGGGCGGTCGTTCAAAAAAAGGAATGCGCTGGCCGCATCACTCGTGTTCTTCGGAAAGGAAATCCAGCGCGAAGGCGCGCAGGTCCGCATGCACCTGCGTGCCTTCGGGCAGGCCGCCTGCGGCGAGCGTCTTCTGGCCTTTGCCGGTCAAGACGAGGTGCGGGATAAAGCCAAGCACAGCGCCTGCCTGCAGATCGCGCAGCGAATCGCCGACGACCGGCGTTTCCGCCGGATCGATCTCGAACCGCTCAGCGATCATCTTCAGCATGCCGGGCCTCGGCTTGCGACATTCGCATTGATCTTCCGACGTGTGCGGGCAGAAGAACACGGCATCGATTCGTGCGCCGACATGCGCCGCCATCTTGTGCATCTTCAGATGCATCGCGTTCAATGCGGCCAGGTCGAAAAGACCACGACCGATGCCCGACTGGTTCGTGGCGACCGCCACGCGATAGCCCGCCTGGTTCAGGCGCGCGATCGCTTCGAGCGCTCCGGGCAGGGGGACCCATTCTTCTGGCGATTTGATGTACGCATCCGAATCGACGTTGATCACGCCGTCGCGATCAAGGACCACGATTTTCTTATGGCTGGTCGGCATGGCGCGGCGCTCAGGCAGCAAGCCTGGAAATGTCGGCGACGCAGTTCATCTGCAGATGCAGTGCGCCGAGCAGGGCCAGACGGTTCGCACGCAACGCGGGATCTTCCGCGTTGACCATCACGTCATTGAAGAACGCATCGACCGGTTCGCGCAGCGCCGCGAGCGCGGTGAGCGCGCCCGTGTAGTTGCGTTCCGTGAGTTGCGATTGCACGCTCGGCGCGACCTGTTCCAGTTGCGCATAGAGTGCCTTCTCCGCCGGCTCGACGAATAGCGCAACCTCTATGTTGCTCACCGTCGCACCGTCCGACTTCTTCAGGATGTTCGAGATCCGCTTGTTTGCCGCCGCGAGCGATGCCGCTTCGGTGAGCGCTGCAAATTCACGCACGGCGTCCAGACGCGCGACGATGTCGTCGAGGCGCGTCGGGTTCAGCGCCAGCACGGCGTCGATTTCACCCACGGCATAGCCGCGTTCGCGCAGCAGGCCACGCAGACGGTCCATACAGAATTCGTAGATTGCAGCCGTCGAATCCGCGACATTCGGCACCGAGGCGAACGTTGCATACGTCACTTTCAGCAGCTCGACGAGGTCAACCGGCAACTGCTTCTCGACGAGGATACGCAGTACGCCCAATGCATGGCGACGCAGTGCGAACGGATCTTTTTCGCCGGTCGGTTGCAGGCCGATGCCCCAGATGCCGACAAGCGTCTCGAGCTTGTCGGCCAGCGCGACGGCCGTGCCGGTGGCCGTGGCCGGCAGCGCGTCGCCGGAGAAGCGCGGCTGATAATGCTCCGAGCAGGCCAGCGCCACTTCTTCCGGCTCGCCGTCGTGGCGGGCGTAATACGTGCCCATCGTGCCTTGCAGTTCGGGGAATTCGCCGACCATGTCGGTAATCAGATCCGCCTTCGCCAGGCGCGCGGCACGCTGGGCCAGCGCAACGTTGGCGCCCATCATCGCGGCGATCGCACCGGCTAGCGCTTCGACGCGTTCGGTGCGTTGCAGGGCCGAGCCCAGCTTGTTGTGATACACGACGTTTGCGAGCAGCGGCACGCGCTCGGCGAGCGGCTTCTTCTTGTCATGCTCGAAGAAGAACTTCGCATCGGCGAGACGTGGTCGCACGACGCGCTCATTGCCTTCGATGATGTCGCGAGGCGTCTTCGTCTCGATGTTCGACACGATCAGAAAGCGCGAGTGCAGCTTGCCGGCTTCGTCGGTGAGCGCGAAGTATTTCTGGTTGGTCTGCATCGTGAGGATCAGACACTCCTGCGGCACCTGCAGGAACTCGTCTTCGAAGCGGCACGAGTAGACGACCGGCCATTCGACCAGCGAGGTCACTTCGTCCAGCAGCGCCTCGGGCATGACGACCTTGTCGCCATTGGCCTGCGCGAGCAGGTGCGTACGGATCGTTTCCTTGCGGTCGGCGAAATTCGCGATCACGTGACCCCTGTGCATCAGCGTCTCGGCGTACGTGTCGGCGTGCTGGATATTCACGAGGCCTTCCGACAGGAAGCGATGGCCGAGCGTCGTATCGTCGGCGTCGATGCCGAGCGCCGTGACGGGCACGACCTGCTCGCCATGCAGCGCGGTCAGACGGTGCACCGGACGCACGAACTGGACACTGGTGCCGTCGGGGCGCTGATACGTCATGGGCGTCGGGATCGGCAGTTTCGTGAGCGTCTCGTCGAGCGCTGCCTGCAGTCCTTCGGTCAGCGTCGCGCCCGGCGCCGCGTAGCGCAGGAAGAACGCATCGGCCTTGCCGTCGGAGGCACGTTCGAGGTCGCTCACCGAGAAATCGGGGAAGCCGAGCGCCGCGAGCTTCTTGGCGAGCGGTGCGGTGGGCTGGCCGTTCGCATCGAGTGCCACCGACACCGGCAGCACTTTTTCGCGCACATGCTTTTCGGGCGCAACGGCGCGTACGTTCTTGATCACGATCGCGAGCCGGCGCGGCGTCGCGTAACGCTCAAACGACGGCTCGCCATCGATCAGGTCGCGCGCCGCGAGGCGCTGGGCGATGCCCTCGGCGAACGCATCGCCTAAGCGCGCGAGCGCTTTCGGCGGCAGTTCTTCGGTCAGCAGTTCGACGAGCAGGGTGTGTTGGGGATGAGTCATGTGTTCGTGGTCTCGTCAGTCCTGGTCGATCTTGCGTTCGACTTTGAGCGGCGGTGCCCAGGCGGGCATCGCGGCGTCCTGTGCATCGGTCGTGAGGCCGGGCACGCCATGCACCGGATTGCCGAGCATCGGGAAGCCGAGCTTTTCGCGCGAATCGTAGTAAGCCTGCGCGACCAGGCGCGACAGCGCGCGGATGCGGCCGATATAGGCGGCGCGTTCGGTCACGGAGATCGCGCCGCGCGCATCGAGCAGGTTGAACGTGTGACCGGCCTTCAGCACCAGTTCATAGGCGGGCAGCGCGATCTGTGCTTCGATCATGCGCTTCGCTTCCGCTTCGTAGCTGTTGAAGAACGTGAACAGCAGATCGACGTTCGCCTGTTCGAAGTTGTACGTCGACTGTTCGACTTCGTTCTGGTGGTACACGTCGCCGTAGGTCAGGCGACGCAGTTCCGGACCGTTCGGCCCTTGCTCTTCCCACTCGGTCCAGATGAGGTCGTAGACGTTCTCGACCTTTTGCAGATACATCGCGAGACGCTCGAGCCCGTAGGTGATTTCGCCGAGCACCGGCTTGCAGTCGAGGCCGCCGACCTGCTGGAAATACGTGAACTGCGTGACTTCCATACCGTTCAGCCACACTTCCCAGCCAAGCCCCCACGCGCCGAGCGTCGGATTTTCCCAGTCGTCTTCGACGAAGCGCACGTCGTTCTGCTTCAGGTCGAAGCCGAGCGCTTCGAGCGAGCCGAGGTACAGGTCGAGGATGTTTTCCGGCGCGGGCTTCAGTACGACCTGATACTGGTAGTAGTGCTGCAGGCGGTTCGGGTTCTCGCCATAGCGGCCGTCCTTCGGGCGCCGCGACGGCTGCACGTAGGCGGCGCGCCACGGCTCGGGACCGATGGCGCGCAGGAACGTATGAACGTGGGACGTGCCCGCGCCGACTTCCATGTCGATCGGCTGGAGCAGCGCGCAACCCTGCTTGTCCCAATAGGATTGCAGCGTCAGGATGATTTGCTGAAACGTGAGCATGAAGTGCCTTTCAGGCAGGAGGCCGCGCCGCAGGCGCCGGGACGCGCGGGGCAACCGTGGAGCAAAGTGCTAAACGTTAGATTTTAACGGAAAGGGCGCGGAGTGCGTCCTTTTTGGGGGCAGACATCGACGGCGGCCGGGCGGCGGAAGGGTGCGCGGTCGTACCGCAGCGTCCTGTGTGTGCCAGCGCCTTTGACGGGTCGACCGTCTGTGAACATGCTGGTCGAGCCACAGAGCGTCCTCCACAACAACGGGGATAACCAGTATGGATAGCTTCCGGGACAGCAGGTACGCGTTCATCGACATGGCGAAGCTTGGCCAGACAGGCGTGAGCACGTTCGCGCTGGCGGTGCTCGTCTGTCTGTCGGGGCTCGTGGCGATGAGCTTCGCGTTAGGCGGGGCATGGGGCTTTTATCTCGGCGTCTACAAGGCGCTTCGCCACCATGCGGCTCCGGCTGTCCAGTTCACGCAACTCATTACGATCGCCCTTGGCGCGCTGGCGCTGTTTTTCGCCCTGCGGATGACCGCGAAACGGGTGCTCAGGCGGCCGCTCGTCTCGCTCGTCTCGACCGATATGACATTCCGGCCGGGACGTGTCGTACTCGGGGCCGTGTTATGGCTTGTCGCGAGCGTGCCCGCGGTGACGCTGGCGGAGTTCATCAACAGGGTGCTGCAACCGGGTTCGCGGGATGGCCTGGGTGTCACTTTCAGCTGGCCTTCGGGCAGCACGGAAATGGTTGCGCTGATCCTGTTTGTGGCGATTTTCCCGTTTCAGGCGGCGGTGGAAGAACTGGTCTTTCGAGGCGGACTTACCCAGAATCTGGGCCAGTTCATCAGGTCCCGGTGGGTGCTGGCCGTCATCGTGGCGCTGGTGTTCGCCGCGGCGCACGGCGCGCGCGGATGGCCGAATTTCTGGTACTACGTCGTGCTTTCGCTTGGCGCGACGGCGGTGAGCCTTTCCGATCAACGGCTCGAACTCGCGATGGGCGCGCACATCATGAACAACCTGTGGGCCGCAACCATGGTGCTGCTCTTCAGTGGTCATCCATCTGGCGCTGGCGTCCCCAACCTGATTACACACGCGAACTGGCTGGCGGTCGTTCCCAACATCGTGCGCTATCTGCTGATTCTTGCGCTGCTGCGCGGGACGAACTGGTTTGCATGGCAACGCGCGTTCTCCGGTCACGACATTGCGCGACTTGCCGCACGGATCGACCGCGCGCGTCGTCGGTGAGGATCAGCGCGTGCATCGTACGCTGCGTTTGCCACCGGCGCGCCGGGAACGCCCTTACAAGGCGAGCCTTGCACCCGCCCGGGCGTGAGGTTACTGACCGCCGTTCCTGCGTCGCGCTTCAGTGCGCGCTGGCGAAAACGCGAAACCAAACGCAAGCAGCAGCAGCGAAACCGCGAGCACCGTATTGTTGCCGCTGACCAGATACGGCGTATTGCCCGACGTACCCTGCACCGTGACGTCGAGCGAGCCGGTCGTGAAGGGCGGCAGACGCCCGATCACGTTGCCTTGCGCGTCGATGGCGGCGGTCGTGCCGGTGTTCGTCGCGCGCAGCATCGGACGTCCGGTTTCGAGCGAACGCATGCGTGCGATCTGCAGGTGCTGATCGAGCGCAATCGTGTCGCCGAACCAGGCCAGATTCGTCGTGTTGACGAGCACGCCGGCCGGCGTGTCGCTCTCGCGTATGGTGCGGGCGATCTCTTCGCCGAAGATGTCTTCGTAGCAGATATCGACTGCAATCGGCTGGTTATGCACGAGGAACGTCTTTTGCACCGGCCCGCCCCGTGCGAAGTCGCCGAGCGGAATATTCATCAGGTTGACGAACCAGCGGAATCCCCAGGGCACGAACTCGCCGAACGGCACCAGATGATGCTTGTCGTAGCGGTATACGTCGTGCGAACCCGGTGTGACGCCGAACAGGCTGTTCGTATAGTCGACGACGTGGCCTTCCGGCGTGATCGTCCCGCCGACGGCGCCGAACAGGATCGACGACCCGGTGGAATCGGCGAACTCACGAATGGCCACGGCGAACGATTGCGGGATTTGCTGCGCAAGCACGGGAATCGCGGTTTCCGGCGTGATGATCAGGTCGGCGGGCCTGGCGGTGATCATCTGCTGAAACTCGTTGATCGCCGCCATGACGCCTGCTTCTTCGAACTTCATGTCCTGTTTGACGTTGCCCTGCAGCAGACGCACCGTGAGCGGCGCGTTGGACGGCACCGTCCACTGGACGAGCGACAGCAGCATGCCGGACACGAGCAGGGTCCCCGCGACTGCGGCAGGGGTGCCGGCGCGCAGAACGCGTCCGCTGTTTCTCTTGCCTTCGGATGCGACGGGCTCGCGCGCCTGCGTGAGCGCCTGAACGATCAGCGCAGCGACCAGCGCGACCATCCAGCCGACGCCGTAGACGCCCGCCACGGGCGCAAAGCCGGAGAGCGGGCCATCGACCTGGGCGTAACCGGTCGCAAGCCACGGAAAGCCCGTGAACACGGTGCCGCGCAGCCATTCGCCGATCGCCCAGGCGCTCGCAAACGCGAACGCGCCGTGCCATGTCGGCGAAAAAGGCTGGTCGCTGAGTTTGCCGTTGCTTGCGTGGCCGGCGCAAAACGACCACACGCCAGCCGCCAGCGCCGGATAGAGCGCGAGGTACAGCGAGAACAGCACGAGCGCGGCGCCGGCGAGCGGCGCCGCCATCCCGCCGTAGAAATGCATGCTGACGTACAGCCACCACACGCCGGTGACGAAATTGCCGAAGCCGAACGCGCCGCCTGTCAGCGCCGCGCTCTTCCAGCCGGTCGTGCGCGTGAGCCACGCAAACAGGAACACGAAGATCGCAAGCTGAAGCCAGCCGCCGTGCGGTGTCGGTGCAAAGGAAAGCGTGTTCGCCGCGCCGGCAACCAGTGCAACGAGGTAGTGCCAGCGCGGCAACGTGCGTCCGCCCGCTTCTGCGGGTGCGGACGTCACGCCACGGCGCAGACGGGAGGAGATCGGGTCGGCCATCGGTACGCGGTCGGCGGAAAAGTGAAAGGAAATCAGGTCTGGACGTGCTGGGCGTCGCGCTCGCGCTGGCCCGCCATCGGATCGCGGCGCACGAGCAGCATATGGATCTGCCGGGCGTCGCCGCGCAGGATCTCGAAAATGAGGTCGTCGATGCGAACCTTTTCGCCGCGATGCGGCACCCGTCCGAAGTGATGGGTGACGAGGCCGCCGATCGTGTCGACTTCATCGTCTGAGTAGTGCGTGCCGAACGCTTCGTTGAACTGCTCGATCTCGGTCAGCGCGCGCACGCGGTAGCGCCCGTCCGGCGACGCGATGATGTTGCCGCTTTCCTCGTCGAAATCGTATTCGTCTTCGATGTCGCCGACGATCTGTTCCAGCACATCTTCAATCGTGATGAGGCCCGCGACGCCGCCGTATTCGTCGACGACGATCGCGATGTGATTGCGGTTCACGCGGAAGTCGTGCAGCAGCACATTCAGGCGCTTCGATTCCGGGATGAACACGGCGGGGCGAAGCATGCCGCGCACGTCGAATTCTTCTTCGGCGTAGTAGCGCAACAGATCTTTCGCGAGCAGCACGCCGATGATGTTGTCGCGATTGCCTTCGTATACGGGATAGCGCGAGTGCGCCTTGTCCAGCACGTAGGGAATGAATTCGGCAGGGGTTTCCGCGATGTTGATCGCGTCCATCTGGGCGCGCGGGACCATGATGTCGCGTGCGCAAAGCTCAGAAACCTGGAACACGCCTTCGATCATCGACAGCGAGTCCGCGTCGATCAGGTTGCGTTCGTGCGCGTCCTGCAGGATTTCGAGGAGTTCGCCGCGGGAGTCGGGCTCGGGCGAAATGAAGTCGGTCAGTCGCTCGAGGAGCGAGCGCTTTTCAGTGGGTTTGTCGGTTTGGCGTCGACTGGGATACGTGTCGTTCATGGTGGTGCGCCCGGCAAGACTGGGCGCGCTGTGGCAGAGCGTTAAGGATACACCACGCACATGGCGGCTCCGTGTCCGGCCGCACCTGGCCGGTCAGGTGGCGTGGTTCCGGAGGTCCGGACGGCACCGCTGGAAGCGGGCCCATGTGCGAGGCTAGCTACCATCCTATCGCAGAACGGATGGCGAGGGGTTTCCGGCCAAAAATGGGCGCGTTCGCAGGTGCGCCACCGGACAGCGCGTGCGAGTGACGGTGACTGTGAGCGCGGTCCGGGCCGCCGACGGCCTCAGACGCCCCGTCGGCAGCGCTCGAGCAGCGCTTCCAGCGCGCGGTCCGGCATGCCGCTTTCACGCAGTGCGGCGACCGTGCGGCTCACGTAGTCGAGCGTCGTACCGTAGCGGCCGCTCGCGCAGCCGAACACGGTTTTCACGACCTCGTCGCGCAGCTTGCCGGTGTAGCTCGCCACGTCGCGCCTCATCACGAACGCGAGCGCATCGACGCGGCGGCCGTCGGTGAGCACGCACGGCAACCACGCAGGACGGTACGAGCCCATCGCCATCTCGCGGCGCCACAGCGCCTGCAGATGCAGCATCGCGCCATCGGCGGCGAGCCGGAACGCGATGCCGGTGCACGAACCGCCGCGGTCGAGTGCAAGCACGAGACCGGGTTGTTCAGGCGTGCCGCGATTCACACGCGACCACAGATAAAGTCCGCGATGATAGCCGTGCACCTTCGAGCGCATCGCTTCCAGCGTCGGCAGGCCGGGATTCCAGATGAGCGACCCGTAACCGAAGAGCCACAGGTCGGTGGTCCGGTCCCACGAGCGCAACGCGCATTCCAGCGACGCGTTCAGTTCCTCGTCCGTCAGGAGCCGCGATTCGCCGAGCGACGGGGGATAGTCGGGGCACGGGGCGTCGCGGCGGTCGGCGGGGTCGGAACAGGGGGCGTTCACGGTCGGGTTCTGGACGTATTGAAGCTGGTCAGTAAGGGTCCGGGAAGCCTAGCGCGGTCAGGATTTCGGTTTCGATGCCTTCCATTTCCTGCGCTTCTTCCTCGACCTCGTGATCGTAACCCTGCGCGTGCAGGGTGCCGTGAACGAGAAGATGCGCGTAGTGGGCTTCAAGCGGCTTGCCCTGTTCGGCGGCTTCTTTCTCGACCACCGGACAGCACAGGATCAGATCGCCGGTTACCGGATCGTCCTCGGATTCGGCGTAGGCGAACGTCAGCACGTTGGTCGCGTAATCCTTGCCGCGATATGTGCGGTTCAGCGTGCGGCCTTCTTCGGCATCGACGAAGCGTACCGTCAATTCGGCATCCGCGAAGAGCGCGGCCTTGATCCAGCCGGCGACAGTCGCCCGCGGCAGGATCGCCTTGTGCCCGGGCCAGGCTTTCGAAGCCGGAAATTGCAGGTTCAGCGTCAGTTTGGGGGCGCGGCTCATGCGAATGCGTGGGTCGTTGGAACTAGCGGGCGTCGGACGGGGCTTCGTCCTTCTTCGAGTGTGCATCGTACGCCTCGACGATCCGCGCAACGAGCGGATGCCGCACGACGTCCACGCTCGTAAAGCGCGTGAGCGCAATGCCGCGCACGTTCGACAGCACCTGCTGCGCCTCGATCAGCCCGCTCTTGTGGCCGCGCGGCAGGTCGACCTGGGTCGTGTCGCCGGTCACCACGGCCTTCGAGCCGAAGCCGATCCGCGTGAGGAACATCTTCATCTGCTCGGGCGTGGTGTTCTGCGCCTCGTCGAGAATGATGAACGCGTGATTCAGCGTGCGGCCGCGCATGTACGCGAGCGGCGCGATTTCGATCATCTGGCGCTCGAACATCTTCGCGGTCTTGTCGAAGCCGAGCAGGTCGTACAGGGCGTCATAGAGCGGGCGCAGATACGGATCGACCTTCTGCGCGAGATCGCCCGGCAGAAAGCCCAGCCGCTCACCCGCTTCGACGGCGGGGCGCGTCAGCACGATGCGCTTCACCTGGTCGCGCTCCAGTGCATCGACCGCGCAGGCGACCGCCAGATATGTCTTGCCCGTGCCCGCCGGTCCGACGCCGAACGTCACGTCGTGCGACACGATCTGCTTCAGGTACTCGCGTTGGGCGGGCGTGCGGCCGCGCAGATCGGCGCGGCGCGTGTACAGCTTGGGACCGAGTTCTTCGAGATCTTCGTCGTCGGTGTCCGCCGGTTCGTCGAACGGGTGATCCGGGTCGTGACGAAAGCGCATATCGGCGTCGTTTGCGCCATTCCCACGAACCCGCACCGGATGACGCGCTTCGACGAGCGCAAGCTGGATATCGTCGACGGACAGCGGCTCGCGCGCGCTGTTGTAGAAGTTTTCGAGTGCCGTGAGCGCGACCTTCGCGCCACGTCCGCGAATGCTGATGCGATCGCCGCGGCGTTGCAGCGTGACGTCGAGCGCCTGCTCGATCTGCCGCAGGTTTTCGTCGAGCGGGCCGCAGAGGTTGGCAAGCCGCGCATTGTCGTCGCGCGGCGCGGTGAATTCCAGATGCTGCTGAGTGGTCTTCAAGGCGGGGGGTCGATCCTGTCGGTAGGCGGAGCGCTTAATGAGTGATTGCCGGTGCGCTGTCGTGCATCAGCACGAGTTCACCGCGCAGCGAATGCGGATAGGCGTGATTGATCTTCACGTCGATCATCTGGCCGATCAGCCGCGCGTGCGACGCGAGCGGCGCCGGGAAATTCACCACGCGGTTGTTCTCGGTACGGCCGGCGAGTTCGGACGGGTCCTTGCGCGACAGCCCTTCGACCAGAATGCGCTCGACCTTGCCGACCATCGACTGGCTGATCCGCGCGACGTTTTCCTCAATCGTCGCCTGCAGGTGCTGCAGACGTTTCAGCTTCACTTCGCGCGGCGTGTCGTCGTGCAGGTTCGCGGCCGGCGTGCCGGGGCGCGGGCTGTAGATGAACGAGAAGCTCGTGTCGTAGCTCATCTCGTGAATCAGCGCCATCATCCTGTCGAAGTCTTCTTCGGTCTCGCCGGGGAAGCCGACGATCATGTCCGTCGACAGCGACAGGTCCGGGCGGATCGCACGCAGCCGGCGGATCACCGACTTGTACTCGAGCACCGTATAGCCGCGCTTCATCGCCATCAGGATGCGATCGGAGCCGTGCTGCACCGGCAGATGCAGGTGGCTCACGAGCTTCGGCACCTTCGCATACGTGTCGATCAGGCGCTGCGTGAATTCTTTCGGATGGGACGTCGTGTAGCGGATCCGTTCGATGCCCGGAATATCGGCGACGTATTCGATCAGCGTCGCGAAGTCGGCGATCTCTGAGGAGCCGATGGTGAGCGCGCCGCGATACGCGTTCACGTTCTGGCCGAGCAGCGTCACTTCGCGCACGCCCTGGTCGGCGAGACCGGCGATTTCGGTCAGCACGTCGTCGAGCGGGCGCGACACTTCTTCGCCGCGCGTGTAGGGCACGACGCAGTAGCTGCAATACTTGCTGCAGCCTTCCATGATCGACACGAACGCGCTCGGGCCTTCGACGCGCGCCGGCGGCAGGTGATCGAACTTCTCGATTTCGGGAAACGAAATGTCGACCTGCGCGCGGCCGCTGGCGCGGCGCTGGTCGATCATCTGCGGCAACCGGTGCAGGGTCTGCGGGCCGAACACGAGATCGACATACGGCGCACGCGCCACGATCGATGCGCCTTCCTGGCTCGCCACGCAGCCGCCGACGCCGATGATCAGATCCGGTTTCGCTTCCTTCAGCTCGCGCACGCGGCCGAGGTCGGAGAAGACTTTTTCCTGCGCCTTTTCGCGCACGGAGCAGGTGTTGAAGAGAATGACGTCCGCGTCTTCCGGGGAGTCGGTCTTCACGAGGCCTTCAGCCGCACCGAGCACGTCGACCATCTTGTCGGAGTCGTACTCGTTCATCTGGCAGCCAAAGGTCTTTACATAAACTTTCTTGGTCATCGAGGGTTCGCCGTTCGCAGTGGTTAACCTGGGGGCGCAGTAAAAAGGGGGATACATGAAAATCATGTGGGAGGCCGGGCCGCTTTTCACAGCGCGGGCGACTCACATACGGTAGCCCATTATTATAGCCCCTGGCGGTGTATGGTTTTGCCCGCCGGGCCTGCTGGCGGCAGGCCGAGCAATGCTTCCAGTTGGTCCGAAACCTGCGCGAAACGCGCGCTCAGGAAGTCGAGCAGCGCCCTCACACGCGGTGGATATCCCCAAGATTATCCGTCGATCTTTCAAAATAATTTGATAATGATTCAAATGCTACGCCAATTCTCAAATTGACGCGTGGCCGGGACAATGCGCTCCTCTGAAAGCGTTTTATGGCCGGAGGCCGTTGTTCCATGAACCTCGATCACGCGACGATCGTTACTCCCGATCTGGAAGGCGCACGACGGTTTTTCGTCGACGTCGTCGGCCTGACGGAGGGCTGGCGGCCGCCGTTCGGGGTCGCCGGCTACTGGCTGTGCAGCAACGGTCGACCGGTGATCCATCTGATCGACTCGACCCTGGCGGGCCACGCGGGCCGTGCCGTGCCGCGCATCGATCACATCGCGTTCCGGATCGAGACCCTCGCCGAATGGCTGGCGCTGAGGGAACGGCTGCGGGCCGCCGATGTGCCGTATCAGCTCGCCGACGTGCCGTTGTCGGGCGAAACGCAACTCTTCGTCGCGCCCGGCGCGGGCGTTGTCATCGAATTCGTGACGGCCTCGCGCGCCGCGCAAACCTGACTCTGGAGCTTCCTATGCCCATTCCGTTACTGGCGCTGGCGATCAGCGCGTTCGCCATCGGCACCACCGAGTTTGTGATCATGGGGTTGCTGCCCCAGGTCGCGCAGGATCTGGCTGTGTCGTTGCCGTCCGCAGGTTTGCTGGTCAGCGGTTATGCGCTCGGCGTGGCGGTCGGTGCGCCCCTCCTCGCCGTGGTGACCAGCAAGATGCCCCGCAAGGTCGCGCTGCAACTGTTGATGGTCGTGTTCATCGTCGGCAATGTGCTCTGTGCGGTGGCGGGGAACTACACGCTGCTGATGATCGCGCGCGTCGTGACGTCGTTTGCGCACGGCTCGTTCTTCGGCATCGGTGCGGTGGTCGCGGCCTCGCTCGTGCCGCAGGAAAAGCGCGCCAGTGCGATCGCGCTGATGTTCACCGGGCTGACACTCGCAAATGTGCTCGGCGTGCCGTTCGGCACGTTCATCGGTCAGGAATTCGGCTGGCGGATGGCGTTCTGGATCGTCGCCGGCCTCGGTGTGCTGTCGCTTGGCGGCGTGGCGGCACTGGTCCCGAACCGGCACGATTCCGGGCCGACGGGCTTGGGCCACGAAGTGCGCGTGCTCAAAGAGCCACAGGTGTGGCTTGCGCTCGCGATGACGGTGCTCGGTTTCGGCGGCGTGTTCGTCGTGTTCACCTACATCGCGCCGATCCTCGAACAGGTGAGCGGCTTCACGCCGCGCGGCGTGACGCTGATCCTCGTGATCTTCGGTGTGGGCCTGACGGTCGGCAACACGATCGGCGGCAAGCTCGCGGACCGCGCGCTGATGCCCTCGCTGATGGGCATTCTGGTCGCGCTGGCCGTCGTGATGGCGATCTTCGCGAAGACCAGCCATTCGCAGATCGCCGCGGCGGTGACGGTATTCGTCTGGGGCATCGCGGCGTTCGCGACGGTGCCGCCGCTGCAGATGCGGGTCGTCGAGAAGGCGACGGCGGCGCCGAACCTCGCATCGACGCTCAACATCGGCGCATTCAACGTCGGCAATGCGGGGGGCGCCTGGCTCGGCGGCCTCGTCATCGGCCACGGCTACGCGCTCGACATGCTGCCGTGGGTGGCAGCCGCCGTCGCGGTCGTCGCGCTGTTGCTGACGTGGTTTGCAGCGCGCCTCGACGCGCCGTCGATCGTGCCGCAGCGGATATGACAAAAGCGCACAAGCAATCCACGAAGCGCCCTCCACGATGGTGATAACAGTGTGAAGATAACTTCGTTGGGCGTGGCGAAAGCGAATGCTAGTCTTGCCTCCACTAATGCTCGCCCGCCTTGCGGCGGCGCTCCTGGAGGCAACCATGCATTCCCCGCTTGCGCTGGTTCGTGATCCCGCGACTGATTCGCCCGACGGGCCGGGTGCCGCAGATTCTTCCACTGAAGCGCTGGACGCGGTGGAACATCTCGTCGGTGTGAATCTCGCCCGGCTGCGCGCGGAGCGCCAGCTATCGCTCGACGCGCTGGCGCGGGCCTCCGGCGTGTCGCGGGCGATGCTCGCGCAGATCGAGTCGGCGCGCAGCGTGCCGTCGATCAAGGTGCTCTGCAAGGTCGCAGCGGCGCTGAAGGTCTCGGTGGCGGCGTTTCTGCGACGCCACGCGGTCAACGGTTTCGAGCATTTGCCCGCCGATCGGGCGACGCGTCTCGTCAGTTCGAACGGGCGGTATACGGCACGCTCGCTGTATCCGGACGCGGAGCGGGTGGCGGCCGAGTTTCACGAGTTGCGCATTGCGCCGCTGCATACCGAAGTGGGAACGCGTCGCGCGCCTGGAACAACGGTGAATCTCGTCGTCAGCGAAGGGACGCTCGAAGTCAGCGTGCACGATCGGCGGCAACTGCTTGCGACGGGCGACGCGATCGTCTTCGATGCCGACCAGCCGCATAGTCTGCGCAATCCCGGCGATACCGAGGCCCGCGCGTTCCGCGTGACGCTGAACGCGGAAGCGCCGCCGCGCTGGGATGTGCCGCCGCACGAGAGTGCGCGCCACACGGTGTCCTGAGTGCCACGTCGCTACACGAGGCGGCGGTCTGATCGAAGTCGCTGCGCTGCATGATTGGTGCGGCTGTTGTATGCTTTGCCCGCCGGTTCGATCCGGCAATCAGTGCGTCTTCAGGGCGGGGTGCAATTCCCCACCGGCGGTATGCAGGCCATGCAGTCTGGCCAGCGAGCCCGCGAGCGCCCGCGCAGTACGTGGTAGCGGGGTCAGCAGATCTGGTGCGATGCCAGAGCCGACGGTCATAGTCCGGATGGAAGAAGATGTGCAGATAGTCATGGTCCATCCCGTGCGTGCTGCCCGCGGTTCGAGGCGGCGTGTGGACGTGTCTTCCTGCCTCGCCTGCTGTTGGCGGGTGTTGGCGAGCGAGGCGCGTGGTTCTGTCTGTTTGCAATGCCCTGAAACGTTTTTCGCCCAACTTTTGCGATGAGCGTTTCACATGTCCTTTACAACTTTTCCCGCACCGGCCACGTTCGTTGAAAGTGCGTTCGCCGATCTCCCGCTGCTTGCCACCGAAGCTGTCCCGCCCCGTATCGCCGCTGCGCTGCAGGCGATGCGCGACGGCCGCGCTGTCGTTCTGCAGGACGATCACGACCGCGAAAACGAAGCCGATCTGATTGTCTCCGCCGAGCGTCTCACCAACGAGACCATGGCGCTCCTGATCCGCGAATGCAGCGGGATCGTATGCCTGTGCCTGCCCGACGAGAAGATCCGCGCGCTCGAACTGCCGCCGATGGCGGTCAATAACGAAAGCCGTCATGGCACGGCGTTCACGGTGTCGATCGAGGCGCGCGAGGGCGTATCGACAGGCGTATCGGCTGCCGACCGCGTGACCACGATCCGCGCTGCGATCGCCGACAACGCGAAGCCGGCCGACATCGTGCGTCCGGGCCACGTGTTCCCGTTACGTGCGATGCCGGGTGGCGTGCTTGCGCGCCGCGGTCATACGGAAGGCACCGTCGATCTGGCGATTCTGGCAGGTCTGAAGCCGGCTGGCGTGCTGTGCGAGCTGATGAATCCGGACGGCACGATGACGCGCGGCGCGGATGTGGAGCGCTTTGCCGCGCAGCACAAGCTGCCGATGCTGACGATCGCGGAACTGGTTGAGTTTCGTGAAGCGCTCGCGGCGGCGCGTGAGTGCTGCGCAGACGCGGCGTGAATCGGCACGGGCTCGCGCGCATGGCGATGCGCGCGGGTCCGTGTCACTGATGTTTGGGGAAGGGCGGCGCGCCCGTCGCCATCGCGTGAGTTGATGGCGGCGACAGCGCCCATGCAGGCGCTACGACTGCACGTCGCCGAATTCTCCACGCAGTCCCGCCTCGACGAGCGCGGGCAGTTCGTCCATGTGTTCCATGATCCGCGAGATGCCCATGTTGCGCAGCACGTCCGCGTAACCATCGGGGATATGGCTTGCGCCGACGAACGCGATCGTCTTCATGCCTGCCGCACGCGCGGCATTCAGCCCCGCGACGCTGTCCTCGACGACGAGGCAACGCGTCGGCTCGACGCCAAGCTGCTGGGCAGCCAGCAGATACACATCGGGATAAGGCTTCGGCCGCGCGACCTGCTCGGCGCTGAAGATGCGTCCAGCAAAAATCTCCATCAGACCGGCGCGCCGCACCGATGCCGTGACACGCGTCATCCGGCTGTTCGACACGACCGCCGCCGGCAGCGCGACGCGTAGTAGCGCCTCGCGCACGCCATGAATCGCGCTGAGCGACGAGGCGAGCGCAAGCTCGACGTTGTGCTCGACGGTCTCGAGAAAATCCGCCGGCAGCGTCACGTTGAAACGGGATTGGACGCCCTCGAGAAAGCGCGAGGTCTGCTGGCCGAACGCCGTCTTCACGAAGGGCTGGAAATCGATGCCAGGGAAAGTGGTCGAAAGCGTATCGAGCAGGACGTGGTCGGCGATGACTTCACTGTCGACGAGGACACCGTCGCAGTCACAGATAAGATGGTCGAGCATGCGGAAAACAGGAATGCAGGGGGGGTGAACCTCGCCGGCACCCGCGGCAGACGAGGTTTAGATTGCGCCATGATACGTGCTTTTGCGAGCCGCACCCGGCAATGGGCTGCGGCTTTACTTCATACGTTCACCGCGCTCTCGTTCAATGCCCCGGCGCATCATCGGCCCAGGCCTTGGCGGCGCGCACCGCGCGATGCCATCCGTCAAGGCATCCCGTTACCTCGTTCGCTTCCATCGCCGGCGAGAAGCGGCGATCGAGTTTCCACTGACTCCTGAGTTCGTCGACATCCTTCCAGTAGCCGACCGCAAGACCGGCCAGATAGGCCGCGCCGAGCGCCGTCGTTTCGCTGACCTTCGGACGCACTGCGTCGACGCCGAGAATATCGGCCTGGAACTGCATGAGCAGGTTGTTTGCGCAGGCGCCGCCGTCGACGCGCAGTTCGCCGACCCGTATGCCTGAGTCCGCTTCCATCGCCCGCAGCACGTCGACCGACTGGTACGCGATCGAATCGAGCGCCGCGCGTGCAATATGCGCGGACGTGGTTCCGCGCGTGACGCCGAACAGCGTGCCGCGTGCGCGCGCATTCCAGTGCGGCGCGCCGAGCCCGGCAAACGCAGGCACGAGATAGACGCCATCGCAATGCGGCACGCCGCGCGCAAGCGATTCGATTTCCGCTGCACTGTGGATGATGCCGAGCCCGTCGCGCAGCCATTGCACGACTGCCCCAGCGATGAAGATGCTGCCTTCGAGCGCGTAGTTGATCTGGTCGCCGATCTGCCACGCGATGGTCGTGATCAGGTTGTTCTTCGACTCGATCGGTTTGTCGCCGGTGTTCATCACGAGGAAGCAGCCCGTGCCATAGGTGTTCTTCACCATGCCCGACTGCGTGCACATCTGGCCGAAGAGCGCCGCGTGCTGGTCGCCCGCGATGCCCGCGAGCGGAATGGTCGAGGCGAATACCGTGGTTTTGGTGGGCCCGTACACTTCCGACGAAGGGCGCACTTCCGGCAGCATGCTGCGCGGGATATCGAGCGCATCGAGCAGTTCGTCATCCCATTGCAGCGTATGGATGTTGAAGAGCATCGTGCGCGATGCGTTCGTGACGTCGGTGACATGCAGGCCGTGCCGCGTGAAATTCCACACGAGCCAGCTGTCGACCGTGCCGAATGCGAGCTTGCCCTGGCGCGCCTTTTCGCGGGCGCCTTCAACGTTATCGAGGATCCAGCGGATCTTCGTGGCGGAGAAATAAGAGTCGATCGGCAGACCGGTTTTCGCGCGCACTTTCGCTTCAAGGCCCTGTGCTTTCAGCTGGTCGCAGAAGTCCGCGGTGCGGCGGTCCTGCCAGACGATTGCGTTGTAGATCGGGTGCCCGGTTTCGCGATCCCAGACGACGGTGGTTTCGCGCTGGTTCGTGATGCCGATTGCCGCGATGGACGAGCCGTTCAAGCCGGCCCGCGTGACCGCTTCGGCGGCGACGCCGGCCTGGGTCGACCAGATCTCCTGCGGATCGTGTTCGACCCAGCCCGGCCGCGGATAAATCTGCTCGAACTCCTTCTGCGCCATCGACACTACACTGCCGTGACGGTCGAACAGCATCGCGCGGGAACTCGTTGTCCCTTGATCGAGCGCGAGGATGTACTGGTCCTGCATGTGTCTCTTCTCCATGTTCGTTCGTGACTCGCCGGGGCCGCTGGTTCAGGGACAGGCGAGTGAATGGGCGTCGCCTCCAGCATGCCGCAACGATCGCGATCCGGCCATCGTCCCGTAACGGTGCGACGTTCGGTCAGGCATGCGAGGCGCCGCCTGTCGCCAGGTAAGTCGCGCGGGCCTTAGGCGTCAGGCGTAACGGACTCGTGTTCGAACCATGCGTCGATGTCGCGGCTCACTGCTTCGCGCATGCCTGGCTCGGCGAGATGCAAGCCAAGTTTCGAGCGGCGCCATAGGACGTCGTACGCGGTACAGGCCCATTCAGTATCGCGAAGATAACGCAGTTCGGCTTCGTAAATTCCGGGCGCGAAAGCCTGCCCCAGGTCGGCCACCGAGTGCGCGTCACCTGTGATCTGTGTCGCGCGTGTGCCATAGGAGCGGGCATAGCGGCGCGCAAGCTCCGGTGGCAGCCATGCATGCTGTTGCTGGAACTGCGCGGCGAAGCGTTCGAAATTCGCATTCGCGATGTCACCGCCGGGCAGCGAAGCGCCCGCGGTCCACCCAGGCGCCGACAGGTCGAGCGCGCGGGCAAGTTCGTCGACGGCTTCTTCAGCCAGCTTGCGAAAGGTCGTGATCTTGCCGCCGAACACCGACAGCAGTGGCGCTTCGCCCGCTGGCGCGTCGAGTTCGAGACGGTAGTCGCGTGTGACTGCCGACGGGTTGTCCGCGCCTTCTTCCTCGAGCAGCGGCCGCACGCCGGAATAGGTCCAGCACACGTCGCGCGGCGTGATCTTCTGCCTGAAGTAGCGGTTGATCGAATCGCACAGGTACTGCGTTTCGTCATCATTGATCGCGACTTTCGCGGGATCGTCGCGATATTCGATGTCGGTCGTGCCGATCAGCGTGTAGTCGTGTTCGTAGGGGATCGCGAAGATGATCCGCTTGTCCGGGTTCTGGAAGATGTACGCGTGATCGTGCTCGAAGAGGCGCCGCGTGACGATGTGGCTTCCCTTCACCAGCCGCACGGAGTGTGTCGCACCTCGCCCCAGCGCGCCCTGCAGCAGTTCGCTGACCCACGGGCCGGCGGCGTTGGCGATCGCGCCGGCGCGCAGGTCGATGACCCTGCCGTCCGCTGATTCGAGCCGCGCATGCCATTCGCCGCCCGCCCGTACTGCATTCACGAGTTTCGTGCGCGTCAGGATCGCCGCGCCACGTTCGCTCGCGTCGAGTGCGTTCAGCACGACGAGGCGCGCATCGTCGACCCAGCCGTCCGAGTAGACGAAGCCTCGCCTGATCGAATCGATGAGCGGCGCGCCGGCCGGATGGCGGCGCATGTCGATACCGCGCGAGCCCGGCAGCAGTTCGCGTCGCGCGAGGTGATCGTAAAGAAACAGGCCGGCCCGGATCAGCCACGCCGGCCGCAGGTTCGGCATGTGCGGCATCACGAAGCGCAGCGGCCACATGATGTGCGGTGCGGCGCGCAGCAGCGTCTCGCGCTCCTGCAGTGCCTTGCGCACGAGACCGAACTCGCGGTACTCGAGATAGCGCAGGCCGCCGTGAATGAGTTTCGTGCTCGCCGACGACGTGTGCGCCGCGAGATCGTCCTGCTCGCACAGCAACACGGAAAGGCCGCGTCCGGCGGCATCGCGGGCGATACCGGCACCGTTGATCCCGCCGCCCACGACGAGCAAATCGTATCTCGCGCCTTGTGTCACCTGCCGCGCTCCCTGAAGACTGAAGGAAAATGCCTCGAACTGATAATGTTCGTTTTCGAACTTTAATGAACATATTCGAAAAAGTAAAGTTCGAGACCTCGGCTGGCCGATCGGACGAGGTGACACGGGCTGCGCTCGCAGACGATACTCATGTCACGGGCTATCGAGAGGTGAAAAATGCGTGGACTTTGGATGATTGGCGCCGCGGCGTTTCTCGTGGGGTGCGTGAGCACACCGAGTCTTACGGGAACGACGGGCGCGCGTTCGTTTGCGGCGCTGCAGGAGATGTGCGGCGCGCAGGCAGTCGACTATGGTGAAGACGCGCAATCCGTCTACACGGTGCTATTCGATGCGCATGTCGCGAACCGGCGCGGGAAGATATCGAACGAGGAGTTCTGTACGTTTCAGACTGCCATGGCAAAGCAGTATGTGAAGCTCGGCAAGAGCAGCGATCCGCAGATGCGCAATCAGTGGGTGACATTCTTCAACACCCAGCGCGTGACGGCATTGAGCTGGCGCGCAGCGGTGGATCCCACCTTGCGCTCTGGCTAGGGCCTGTTCACGCTAATAACGGGCTTGCGAACGTGCCTTTCCGCCCGCAGTGCAAGGAGGAAGGAGCGCCGTTTGGCCGAGCCAAACGCCCCGAAGGAAGTCCCCTTGGGGGACAAGCGACGCCCGACGCCGCAATGCGGGCGGAAAGGCACGTTCCCCTGATTTAAAAAACCTTCGCGGGGCTGGCCGCCAGAAGGGCCGATCGCCGCGTCATGCTCCTCGCGAATACGTCCAGTATTCGCTTCGTCGCAATCCTTGCGCTCGGCCCTTCTGGCGGCCAGCGCAAGCCCGTTATTAGCGTGAACAGGCCCTGGGGGAATCACGCAGAGCGCGGGTGGTATGGGCGTGCGTGAACCGCACGCCGCGTGCCGGACGTCGACAGGGACTTTCCGACCTGACTATGAAAACCGTTTGATGGCTCTGAGGGCTGAATCGCCGACCTCGGTAAGGCGCCACTGCTGGAGGCCGGAGGCAAGTTTTTCGAGTTGTACAAGCTGGCGCTCGAGCAGGGCGTCGAGTTCACCGCGCTCCATGTCGGCCTGGTTGGGGGAGTCTTTCACGAGCAACAACGTGGCAAATTCATGCGGACTCAGCATCGTTCTCTCCATGTCAACGAACGCGAACTGTGCTCCGAACCGTGAACCAGCGTGGATTGCTGGCCGGGCCGGGCGTCACTGAAACAGTCCTGGCCGACGCGGCGCGATACGGACGTCGGGACCTGGAGTGTAGTCAACCGCACGCAGAACCCCAAACCGTTCCCCGAAAATTTTCCGTTTGACATGCGGACCCTCGAGAGGCGGTTAGCATCGCGCGCCAGATCCTTGATTTCACTCGAAGTTTTGCGTGCGGTGCAGCAAACGCAATACGCGTGCCCGGGGCCATGACATTGGACGGGTCGATCAGTCGGCGATATAGACCTGCGTAGCCGCTGTCGCGAGGGTTTCGGCCATGTCGGCGGGCGGGGCGGCGTCGGTGAAAAGTGCGTCGATCTGGTTCAGATGCCCCTGGCGGACGAGCGCGGGGCGGCCGAATTTCGAGTGATCGGCGGCGAGAAAGACGGTGCGTGCATGCTCGATGATCGCCTCGGCGACGCGCACTTCGCGGGTGTCGAAGTCGCGCAGCGTGCCGTCCGTCTCAATGCTCGACGTGCCGATGATCGCGAAATCGACCTTGAACTGGCGGATGAAATCGATCGCGAGTTCACCCACGATTCCCTTGTCCCAGGGGCGCACGATCCCGCCAGTTACGAGCACCTCGCAGTCCGGATAGCCGCTCATCATGCTGGCGACGTTCAGGTTGTTCGTGATTACCCGCAGCCCCCGATGGCGGTTGAGCGCGCGTGCGACTTCTTCAGTGGTGGTGCCGAGGTTGATAAAGAGCGAAGCCTGATCAGGAATGTGAGTGGCCACTAACGCAGCGATACGACGCTTCTCGTCGTGAAACATCCTTTGCCGGGCGGTGTACGAGACGTTTTCGGAACTGGTCGGCAAGCTCGCGCCGCCGTGATAGCGGCGTAGCAGATTCATGTCCGCGAGCCAGTTCACGTCGCGCCGGATCGTCTGCGGCGTCACGTCGAAATGCGCGGCGAGATCGTCAACGGTAACGAAGCCGTCGCGTTGCACCCATTCGAGCAATTCCTGTTGACGTGCGTTCAGGGTCAGGCGGGGGTCTCGGGTCATGGCTTTATGGTCGATTGGCGCGCGGCGCCGGGGCGCCTCAGGCAGGCGAGTGTTGGGGTGGTCGTATTGTAAGACCTCCGGCCGGGTTCTCAGGCGACGACGCGGGACGTCGCGTCGGAGCCGATCTGTTCCTGCGGATTCTGGATGGATCCGAAGTCGCCGAACGTCGTCGAAGGCGGCAAGCGGCCGTTCCATACGATCGTTCCGGCGTTCCTCACGCAGCAGGTCGAAGGGCGGCAGGAAGCGGTGATGAGCTTCGACGTGATGGGCGGCGACATGCAGCCGCAAGGTCACCTGCGGTCGGTGGTGCGGATGCTCGACTACTGCCAGCAGCCGCAGGCCGCGTGCGCCGCGCCGCGCCTTTGCTCATCCTGCTCGCGCGACTTGTACAGGGCTTCACGGTGGGCGGCGAAGCCGGCAGTGCGACTGCATTGATGGTCCAGCACGGACCGTCGCGGCGCGGCTATTACGCGAGCTGGCAGTTCAGGCAAGGGCAATGACCCGGGCGTCTCGTTCAGCAACCGGTGGGTGAATCTGATACTCGCGATCGGCATCGTCGCGCAATCGACAGTCGGCGTGCATGTGCTCCAGCTCTATATGCCGATGTATGCCGTGAAGCAGTTGCCTATGCCGGCGGCCTCGTCGTTCGGCGTGGTCGTGCTCAATGGTGGCCTGCAATTTCTGCTGTCGCCGGTGATTGGTGTGACGATCTTCGGCGGCCTCGCGCCGACTATCGTCGAGACCTTCATTCGCCTTACCGGCAACAAACTCGCGCCGAGCTACTGCGTGTTGATTGCTGCGGTACTGTCGGGCGTATCGCTCGCGATCGTTGCGATGCGCATGCGCCGTCCGCGCAGCGTGTAAGCGGACGTAATGAAGCGGACATCGCCGACTGGATGAGACCGCGCAATACATGGTGTCCCACTCGCGGGCAGCCTCTACGGGCTGCCTGCTTTTTTTTTGAGCGTGCGCCTTGTCATGACCTGCGCGCTTTCCCTGGTCATCAACGGAACTGGCTAGGGCCGGCACGGTCTGTGCTGTGGTATCTGCACGTTTGTGGAACACCAGCTAAGATGCAGGATAGAAGGTTAAAAATTTCAAGGCGCTCTATCTGACAACGGTGGGCAGCCGGGCCAGGCAGACGCGGTCAGGCATGCTCCATTCGTCGATATGGCTTTGGGAGCACGACACAATGCAAACAGACTCCATACACGTGATGCCCTGGCGGATCGAAGATATTGATCTCAGCCGCATCGACCGGCAGCGCGCGGTCGTCAATGAAGATCTGCTGTTGCTGCTGTGTGCGGCGTCGTTCATCGAAAGCGGCACCGATCTTTACACCAGCAACCTCAGCACGTTTTTCAACGACGACCCCGAAGTTTCAGCGTGGCTCAACAATGAATGGGAGCCCGAAGAAATGCAGCATGGCCGGGCACTGAAGTCCTACATTGCTCACGTGTGGCCGGAATTCGACTGGGATACGGCCTTTCACAATTTCTTTGAAGAGTATTCAAAAACCTGTTCGGTCGAGGACTTCGAAAAGACGCGTGCGCTTGAAATGGTGGCGCGTTGTGTGGTCGAAACGGGTACGGCGACGCTGTATCGGGCGATCGGCGAGTGTTCCGATGAGCCGGTGCTCAAGCAGATCACCGACAACATCCGCACTGACGAAGTCCGTCACTACAAGCATTTTTTCAAATACTTCAAGAAGTACAACAAGATCGAGGGCAACGGCCGTCTGGCCGTGCTAGGCGCACTGATGCGTCGCGTGATGGAAATCAAGAACGAAGACTCGGAGATCGCGCTGCGTCATGTATTCGCGATCCGCTATCCTGAACGCGTGAACGATCCGGTCTACAACCGCGAACGCGCGGCGCGCATCAATACACTCGTGCGTCGCAACCTGTCGGCGGACATGTGTGTGAAGATGCTGCTGAAGCCACTGGATCTGCCTGCGAAGATTCAACCGGGCGTGCACTACCCGCTTGCGAAGATCACGCAACACGTGTTCTTTCGCTGATCCTTCGCAGGCGTTGCGCAGCCTGTCCCGGATACCGCGACAATGACCCGATGGCCCGCCTGCGCGGGCCATTCTTTTTCGACTACTGACCGGAGCGATGCGATGACAGCTTCATCTGATCGCGAGAGAGCACTTGAACAGGACGTCTTCGACGAATGGCCACCTCAGCTGCGTGCGGCATTCGACGGCACGTCGCTCGAAACGAAGACCGGCTTTACGGCATCGCTCGTGACGCTCGATGCGAATGGCCATTTACGGACATCGCTCGTTGGCGTCGGTGAGCTGTATGCGCCCGATTCGCGAACGGTGTGCATCGCGTTGTGGCCGCAGTCGCGGGCGGCGCGAGCGCTGGCTCGTGGCGGACGGGCGGCGCTCACGTTCGTATTCGACGATGCGTTCTATCAGGTGCAGCTGGACATCCAGCGTTTGCCTGATGCCGGAGACGGCCTTGCGTGCTTCGCCGGTTCGATCGATACAGGCGAGGCGCAGCGCGTGCGTTATGCACGCCTGACTGGCGGCATTACGTTCGAGCTTGAAGGGCAGAGGGAGACGGTGCTCAATCGATGGAAACTACAGATCGAGCACCTGAAGAAGGCGGCCGGAGCGGTGCCCGGCCGTTAGACAGCCCACCCGCGCTCGAGCGCGGGTGGGTTGCCGTTGTGCTCAGCGACCGCGTTGGCCGCCGTTGCGCGACGGATGTGCGCTACGCGGCGCGTCGCCGCGCGGCTTGCCGCTCAGCAGTGCACCGGGGCCGCCACCTTGCGGCTTGCGAGGTGCGTGGTTAGCGGCGCCGGCCTCGTGCGTGACGGCACGCGGCTTGTCGTGGTGACGGGTCGTTTCGTGACGGGGGTTGTCCTTGCGTACCTGAGCTGGTCCGCTGCTACCGGGTTTCGCGCCTTGAGGCCTCGCCTGCGGTTGCTGTTGCGACGTGCCGCTGCGCGAACCGGAACGCGGCTGCGCCGCGCCCTCACGCTTCGGCGCGCCTTGACCCTGACGCGGCTGACGACCGCCACCACCGCCACCGCCGCCCTGACCGCGCCGCAGGATCGGTTCCGGCTTGGCGTTCGGATCCGGCTCGAAGCCCGCGATCACTTCCTGAGGCACTGGCCGCTTGATGAGCTTCTCGATGTCCTTCAGCAGTTGCAGTTCGTCGACGCAAACCAGCGACACCGCCTCGCCCGTCGCACCGGCGCGGCCCGTGCGGCCGATACGGTGCACATAGTCTTCCGGCACATTCGGCAGGTCGAAGTTGACGACATGCGGCAACTGGTCGATGTCGATGCCGCGCGCGGCGATATCGGTGGCAACCAGCACCTGCAGCGTGGCGTCCTTGAACTCGGCCAGCGCGCGCGTACGCGCCGACTGGCTCTTGTTGCCGTGAATCGCGAGCGCGCTGATGCCGTCCTTCGCCAGCTGTTCTGCGAGGCGGTTCGCGCCATGCTTCGTGCGCGTGAACACCAGCACCTGGAACCAGTTGTGCTGACGGATCAGGTGCGTGAGCAGTTCGCGCTTCTTGTCGCGATCGACCGGGTGAATCTTCTGCGCGACCGATTCCGCCGTCGTGTTGCGACGGGCCACTTCGATCAGCGCCGGCGAGTCGAGCAGATTGTCGGCAAGCGTCTTGATTTCGTCGGAGAAGGTGGCCGAGAAGAGCAGGTTCTGGCGCTTCGGCGGCAGCTTCGCGAGCACGCGCTTGATGTCGTGAATGAAGCCCATGTCGAGCATGCGGTCGGCTTCATCGAGCACGAGAATGTCGAGTTGCGACAGATCGATCGTCTTCTGCTGCATGTGATCGAGCAGTCGGCCAGGCGTCGCGACGACAATATCGACGCCGCGCCTTAACGCATCGATCTGCGGATTGATGCCGACGCCGCCGAACATCACAGTCGACTTCAGCTTCAGGTATTTACCGTACTGGCGCACGCTTTCCTCGACCTGCGCCGCGAGCTCGCGCGTCGGTGTGAGGATCAGCGCACGCACCGCGCGCTTGCCCGATGCGTTGTTGACGGGTTGCATTGTCGTCAGGCGCTGCAGGATCGGCAGCGTGAAGCCGGCGGTCTTGCCGGTGCCGGTCTGCGCGCCGGCGAGCAGGTCGCCGCCGTTGAGGACGGCAGGAATCGCCTGCGTCTGGATAGGTGTAGGGGAGGTGTAGCCCAGTTCGTGAACAGCACGGACCAGCGGTTCGGACAAGCCGAGGGAATCAAAAGACATAGATACTCTTTGCAAATGCAGATGTGGCGACCCGCGCCTGTGCAGCCAGGAGGCGCGACTAATGACTCAAGGCCGAAGCCTGACTGAGGCGGAGGCTGATCGCCGGGAAATCGGCGGTACGCTCGCAGGCGCACCGAATGCATCAACGTGCTATCAAGACACGTCGACTGGCGTTAAGTTGCATTTCGCCGTCGTGGAATGTCACGCGACATAGCGCGCAACACTGACGAATTGACACAGACTGCCGGCCAGCACGAACAGGTGCCAGATGCCATGTCCATGCCGGATGCGCTCGTCGTTGATGAAGAAATAGATACCGACGCTGTAGATGATGCCGCCGGCCACGAGCCATGCGGTGCCCGCAGGAGGCAATGCCTCCACCAGCGGACGAATGGCAACGAGCGCGAGCCATCCCATCAGGACATACAGCACCATCGAAACGCTGCGGGTGCGTCGCCCGAGCGTCAGTTCCTGCACGATACCGAGGGCAGCAAGCCCCCAGCTCACGCCAAACAGCGACCAGCCCCACGGACCACGCAACGTGACCAGCGTGAACGGCGTATAGCTGCCGGCGATCAGCAGGTAGATCGCCGAATGGTCGCATTTCTGCAGGATCGCCTTGAGACGCGGATTGCGAACACTGTGATAAAGCGTGGAGATAGCATACAGCACGAACAGCATCGCACCGTACACCGCGAAGCTCACGACCTTATACGGATCGCCGGCAAGCGCGCCCATCGTCACGAGCGTCGCCAGCCCCGCCACCGACAGCATCGTGCCGACGAGGTGGGTAATGCTGTTGAAACGCTCACCGATATGCACGGCTCTTTCTCCTGCCTGCCTTCATGTGCCTCATCGGGCGCCTTCATGCTACACGCGTCGGGCACCGGCCAAAAAACAAGGGGCGCGGCCGCGATGTTCCGCTGACCGCGCCCCGGTACATCCGACGTCGCTCAATCGAGCGGCGCCGAACGCAGATCGCTCACCTGTTGCGGCGACACCGCCGTGCCGTGGTTGCCCCACGACATACGGATGTACGTGACAACTGCAGCGACTTCCTGATTCGACAGCGCCTGCGCGAACGGCGGCATGCCATAAGGCGATGGATTGCCATCCGTGCTCGGCGGATAGCCACCGTTGAGCACCATGCGGATCGGGTTGACTGCCGACGGCATCTGGATCGACTGGTTGTTCGCGAGCGGCGGGAAGTGCGGCGGCCGGCCGAGACCATTCGCTTCGTGACACTTCGCACAGTTATCAGCGTAGATCTTTTGACCTTGCTTCAATAGTTCGCCACCGAACTGTTCCGAGGTTTCGAGCTGCAGGTGTTCCGGTGCTTCGCTCTTTTGCGGAATCGTCTTCAGGTACGTGGCCATCGCCTGGATGTCTTCGTCCGACAGGTACTGCAGGCTGTTGTGGACGACTTCAGCCATCGGACCGAACACCGCTCCGCGATTCGACACACCGGTCTTCAGCAGATCGGCGATGTCCTTCGGATCCCAGTCGCCGAGACCCGCTTCCCTGTTCGACGTCAACGACGGTGCAAACCAGTTCTGCAGCGGAATCAGGCCGCCTGCAAATGCAGCCGAATTCACCGGGCCACCCATCGCGTTGATCGACGTGTGGCACATGCCGCAGTGGCCGAGGCCTTCGACCAGGTAAGCGCCGCGGTTCCATTCGACCGATTTGGTCGGATCCGGCTTGAACTCGCCTTCACGGAAGAAGAGCGTGCGCCAGCCGATCAGCAGGTTGCGGTTGTTGAACGGGAATTTCAGTTCGTGCGGACGGCTCGGCACGTTCACCGGCGTCACAGAGCGCAGGAACGCATAGATCGCGTCCGAATCGGCGCGTGTGACCTTCGTGTAGCTCGTGAACGGGAAGCCCGGGTACAACAGGCTACCGTCCTTCGAGCGACCCGTGTGCATCGCGCGGTAGAAGTCATCCGCGGTCCACTTGCCGATGCCGTATTCGTCGTCTGGCGTGATGTTCGGCGTGAACATCGTGCCGAACGGAGTAGCCATCGGCAGGCCACCGGCGAATTGTTTGCCGCCACGCACCGTGTGGCACGCAATACAGTCGCCGGCGCGGGCGAGGTACTCGCCCTTCTTGATCAGCGCGGCCTGATCAGCGGGCGTTGCCGCGACGGCCGAACCGTTGTGCAGGTTGTCGCCGCCCGACCAGAGGACGGGAACAAGCGCGGCAGCCGCCGCGACGACGACTGCCGAAAGTGCGAACAGGGACTTGCGTTTCATTTGAATATCTCTCCCGGTGCCTTATTGCGGTTCGCTGCCGCAGGCAAGCGGAGTCTTCAACGAGCGGGCTGGAGCCGGCACGGGGTTTTGCGGTGCCGGTTGCGTGGAAAGCCACACAGCGACGGCGTTCACGTCTTCATCGGTAAGGCGCGTGGCGATGGTGTGCATGCAGTCAGGCTCGATGGCATGACGCGAACCCGAACGCCATGCGCCAAGCTGCGCGCTGATGTAGTCGGCATGCAGGCCCACGAGACCTGGAATCGCCGGTTCCATGCCGGTCAGTTTCTGGCCATGGCAGGCCGCGCAGGCGGGGATGTTACGCGAAGGATCGCCGTTGAAGACGATCTGTTTGCCGTGCTCGACCACCGAGGCTGACACGGTCGGCTTTGCCGGCGTCGGATACGGCGGACGCTGTTGCGAGAAGTACGTCGCGATCTGATGGAGATAGTCGTCCGAAAGATACGTGACGAGGTAGTTCATCGGCGGGTACTTGCGGCGGCCTTCGCGGAAGTTCCTGAGCTGGTTGAACAGATAGTCAGCCGGCTTGCCAGCGAGACGCGGGAAGTAGTCGTTGTCCGTGCCCTGACCGTGGGAGCCATGGCATGCCGTACACCCTTGCACGCGCGCTTCCATCGTGTCCGGGGCTTTCGGCTGGGTCTGCGCTTTCGCAGCGCTGAAGACGCCTGCACTGCCGATCAACAGAACGGCGAGCAATGGGCGGAAAATGCGTCTTGAAGACACGCGTAACTCCATCAAAATCGGGGACCAGACCGAACTTCGAGCGGCTCGGTGTTGAAGGCAGCCGGCGCTGCGGCGACGCAGCATTCTATCATCGATGGGTGATGGTGACTATTTGGCATGTTGTCCATGGTTCCATCAGTAGACGTCCGTGCGGCAGTTTGACGCAGAGGCAGTCGGTGCCCTCATCGGACGGACTTTCGTCAGGCACGTTGAACCGTCGCGCGGGAGTCACATCGAAGCGTACACTCGCGGTCTTGCCGGCTAACTGCCGCGCCGTCTGCGTTTCTTTCCGTTTTCATTTTCTGACCTGTCCAATCCGTTCATGAAGCCAATCGATCCTTCCTGCCTCTCGCCGCGCGCCTTGCGTGCTGCGCGTGTGACGGCGGCATGCGCCACCGCACTCGCGTTCTCGTCCACCGCGTTTGCCCATGCGCTACCGACCTCGCGCGAGCCGGCGCCGAACGCCACCGTCAGCGCACCGACCCAGGTGACGATTCACTTCAGTGAGCCCCTCGAACCCGCATTCAGCAAGATCACGCTGACCGATGCGAATGGCGGCGCGGCTGTTGCCGGTGCCTCGGAAGTCGACCCGCAGGACAAAAAGACCATGCATCTCGCGGTTCAGACGCTCGCACCCGGGCACTACACGGTGCATTGGAATGCGGTGGCGAGCGACGGCCATCGCACCCACGGCGACTATGCCTTCACCGTGAAATGAGGGTCGACGGACTGTGGATCGGGCAGGTCGCAATGGCCGCGCTCATGAACGTCGCGTTCGCGTTTGCCGTCGGTTCGGCGCTGCTGGGCGCGTGGCTCGCGAAAGATGGCATACAGACCGTGTCGCCGGCGCGCGCGGCCTGGTTGCGTGCGCAACGGTCGCTGGTGACGGGGGCGACCGTGCTCGTGCTTGCCGACGTCGTCTGGCTGCTGTACCAGAGCGCTTCGATGGGCGGCGTGGGTTTGCCGGAGGCGATCGGCATCGTACCGACCGTGCTGTCGCAGACGCACGTCGGCTATGCGTGGAGCCTCGCCTTCGGGGGCGCGGTGGTCTTGCTGCTGACTTCGCTTGCCGGCCATCAGGGCACGCTTCGCAATGCCTTGCTGTGGCTCGCGGTGATCGCGATCGCAGCCGGCAAGGCCTCGCTTGGGCATGCGGCTGACGCGGGTCCGGCGTCGGCGGCGATCGGCATGCACACGTTGCATGTGCTCGTGACAAGCGTCTGGGGCGGCCTCGTGCTGGCGGGCGGCCTGGGTGTGGTGCCGGCCCTCGGTATCTCGACGGCGCGCGGCGTGATGATCCGCACGGCGGGGCAGCTGTCGAACGTGTCGCTCGTGGCGGTCGTGTTCGTGTTGCTGACCGGTGCGTTCAATGCGGCGCGTGGCGCGGGCGGCTCGTTCGAGGCGATCGAGGTCAGCACATGGGGTCACGTTTTGACGCTGAAGCTGATCCTGGTCGCGCTGGCGCTCATGCTCGGGGGGCTCAACCGCGTGTCGGCGCTACCGCGCCTGCGCCGGACCGCCTCGACGATGGATGCGCACACGTTCACCAATGTGCTGTATCTCGAAGCGCTTGCGATACTTGGCGTGTTTGTCGCGGCGGCGGTGCTGGCGCACAGCATTCCGGGGTTCGCCGCCCTGGGCTGACCGGCGCAGGGACAGGTCCCACGCAACAAGCGCCGCACAGCAAACCTGTGCGGCGCAAGCATACGAACGACACGGCGCGAAGCCGGTGATTCCGTGACTGCTCTCGATGCCGGTCAGGAGGCGAGCACGTGCGCCCGCTTCAGCATCGCTTCCGAAAACATCTCCTGGCGCAGTTCGCCGTCGCAGCCGGTCCAACGGCAGATCAGCCAGGTTCCCGGAGCAAACAGTAGGGGACCGACCCAGGTGGCCGTCATCGGGCGGTCGCTGGAATGCGAGGTCAGGACATCGCCGGTCCGTTTCTGTTGGGGGGCGTTAGCATCGTGAGCGTTTCATCGATGAACAGGGGGCGTTACTCGTAGCCTAACTTATGGGCGAGGATCGGCGCAAAGAAGAGTGCGATCGCGGCGCCGGCAACCTTGCCTTCGAGTTCGGCCGCCGCGGCGCGCGAGCCGTAGACGTGCGTCAGCAGATCGAACAGCTGCGGCGCGCAGTACAGCGCGGCAGCGGCGATGAAGCATTTCTCGACGACGGAAATGCGCCAGCCACGGTCGTACGCGACTGCCGCGAAAATGATCCGCAGCACCCCGAAGACGACCAGTGCGCCTACCGCTGCCTGCTCGCGAATCAGATAGTCCGGGACAAACTCACCCATGTCAGCCTCTGGCTTTTGTCGTTTGCCTGCGATATTGCAAGGAGCGGGCCAGAAGTGACAGCGGGTGCAAGTGTTATGTGCGAAGCCTTGTGCGGCAAGGCTTCGCGAAAGGTGGGCGGGCCATGGCCGCGCAGTTACCGATGGGTTCTTCAGAAAAAACGCCTTGAACGATACGAAACTGAAACGGCTTCGACGCCGCGTCACGTAATGTCGGAGTTCGGCATGTATCAAGAATGAAAATCGGGCGATCCGGCCGCCTTGTTCGACGAGGCGCTGCCGTCAGGTCGGCCTTCAGGGGATTTGCCCAGGCAGGCGGGGCTGCGGGGTGCAGCAACAACCACAAACGAAGACGCCGCCTTGCAGGCGGCGTCTTCGCTCATGGTGGGATTACCACTCCGCGACGCTGCCGTCCGCGTGACGCCACACCGGATTGCGCCAACGATGGCCGACCTTCGCCATCTCGCGCACTTTTTCTTCGTTGACCTCGATGCCGAGGCCAGGACCCTGCGGAATCGACACAAAGCCGTCGTCGTATTTGAAGACTTCCGGATTCTTGATGTAGTCGAGCAGGTCGTTGCCCTGGTTGTAATGAATGCCGAGACTTTGCTCCTGGATGAACGCGTTGTAGCTGACGGCGTCGATCTGCAGGCAGGTGGCCAGCGCGATCGGGCCGAGCGGGCAGTGCAGCGCGAGGGCGACGTCGTACGCTTCGGCCATCGAGGCGATCTTGCGGCACTCCGTGATGCCGCCCGCGTGCGACGCATCGGGTTGGATGATGTCGACGTAGCCACCCGCCAGAATGTGCTTGAAGTCCCAACGCGAGTAGAGGCGCTCGCCCAGCGCGATGGGCGTGTTCGTCTGGTTGACGATGTCGCGCAGCGCTTCGGCGTTTTCCGATAGCACCGGCTCCTCGATGAAAAGCAGCTTGTAGGGGTCGAGTTCCTTCGCGAGCACCTTTGCCATCGGCTTGTGCACGCGGCCGTGGAAGTCGACGCCGATGCCGATGTCCGGTCCGACGGCTTCACGCACTGCCGCGACGTTGTTGATGACGCCCTGAACCTTGTCGAAGGTGTCGATGATCTGCAGCTCTTCGGAGCCGTTCATCTTGACTGCCTTGAAGCCGCGTTCGACGACAGCGCGGGCGTTGTTCGCGACGTCGCTCGGACGATCGCCGCCGATCCACGAATACACCTTGATGCGGTCGCGCACCTGGCCACCGAGCAGCGCATGCACCGGCACGCCGTGATGCTTGCCCTTGATGTCCCACAGCGCCTGGTCGACGCCGGCGATCGCGCTCATCGTGATCGGGCCGCCGCGGTAGAAGCCGGCGCGGTACATCACCTGCCAGTGATCTTCGATCAGCAACGGGTCCTTGCCGATCAGATAGTCGGAAAGCTCATCGACCGCTGCCGCAACCGTGTGCGCACGGCCTTCGACCACAGGCTCGCCCCAGCCGACAACCCCTTCGTCGGTCGTGATCTTCAGGAAACACCAGCGCGGTGGGACGATGAAGGTTTCGAGTTTCGTGATTTTCATGGCGGGAGTCTCCTGATTGCCGCGTCGGGCTGATCGTGATTCGTCGATCGTGAATCGATCCGGGAGCCACATCGTACAACAAAATCGCCTTTAAGTAGTATTAATAGTACTATTGGTGGAGATTGTTCCGCTTCCAGCATGGCGGTCCGCCGACGGGATGCCGGATAATCGCGGTCGTTCCAACAATAGATAGCGCCGCAAGGCGTGGTGGAGAACAGCCATTCAGCACGATCTGCACGGGCGCGTCGCCTATCTGCTCGCGACGGCCATCCTGCGTGGCGACTACGCGCCCGAATCCATCCTGCCGCGCGAGGCGGAATTGATGGAGACGTTTGGCGTGAGCCGCACGGTGCTGCGCGAGGCGTTGCGGACGCTGACATCGAAAGGCTTGATTGAATCGCGTCCGCGGGTGGGCACCCGGGTGCGGCCAAAACGTGCGTGGAATCTGCTCGATGCCGATGTGCTCGACTGGTACTCGCGCGTCGCGCCACCTATGGAATTCGCGCTCAAGCTGCAGGAAATGCGCGAGATGATCGAGCCTTACGCCGCCGCGCTCGCCGCCTCATCCCACACTGAAGAAACATTCGATTCGCTTGAGGCCGCCCATTCTGCAATGGTGACGGCGCGAAATGTCGACGAATGGGTGCGCGCGGATCTTCGCTTCCATCTCGATGTACTGACGGCGTGCAGCAACGAATTGCTGATTCCGCTTGGGACATTGATCGAACGCACGCTTGAAGACCAGTTGAGGCTCAACGCGAAGCGGGCGGATGTGTTCAATGCGTCGCTGGCTGAACACACGGCGGTGTTCGAAGCGATCCGCGATCGCGACGCGGACGCTGCGCGACATGCGATGGCGAGTCTTCTGGGTGTGACGCGGGGAAGGATCGAGGCGTGAGCCTCGGACCATTGGCCTCAGGCTACTTCGTGTAGGGCTGGACCAGCTCGAAGCATCCGAAAAGTGCAGTCGGTGTTCTCGGTTTCGGCTCGAGCGCGTGCTGTTCGACACACTTGAACGCGCTCTGGTCCCGCTGGAGGTAGAACGTCTCGACTGAACCGGCCTTGCCGTGGGGTTCGCCGATCACTGAGACAATCCGGTAACCGTCTTGCAGGAGCGTCGCAAGGGTGGTGGGATTGGCCTGCCACTGACTGTCGGCGGCCTCGCCAGCGTGAACGGCGAACGTGACAGTCGTGAGCAGAAGGACGAAAGGACGAAGTTTCATCAGCGGATCTCCCTCTGGTTTGTGGGCGCGCCGCCGGTGCCTTCACGCAGAGCACGAAGCGCGCTACAAATTTCAATCATTCGACTACGCTCAATCGAGGCGGGTTCAGACTATGTTATTGCGCGCGGCCTTTTTTTGTCGGGTTCAGTAGTCAGGTTTCGCCGGCAACCACGTAGCGCTCGAGCGCACGCCCTCTTCAGCCGGATTGACGTAGAAGGCCGTCAAGGCGAAAAAAGACGTCACACGTTTCTTGCTGACAAGACTGCTGATCCTGATGGCGACGGGTGGCTACGCTCGTCAAGCGCTGCGCGATTCTCGCCTCGCGCTTCAGTCCGTTCGGTCGAAATAGCGCTTCTGCCCTCACGGGCGCCGGAATGCCGCGACCAAGAAAAAAGCCCGCCGAAGCGGGCTTTTCGTCAAGCTGACATCGATCAGAACTTGTGGCGGATGCCCACGGTCACGAGCGCTTGCTTGTTGCTGCCTGAGTCGCCGGTGGCCGAACCGATCACAGCCTGAGCCTGGTCGCCGGCCGGGTCTACCGTGCCAGACGCAAGCGCGTAGGCTACCTGTGCGTAAACGTCCGTACGCTTGCTCAGCAGGTAGTCGGTGGCCAGAGCGAACTGGTTGTACTTCGCCGACGAATTGCCGGTCGTATGCATGTACGTGTAACCGGCTTCTACCTGCAGCGGTGCCGAAACCTGCCACATCGCGTACACCGAACCCGTGTTGTACTTCTGGGCCCGCGTGAACAGCGAGCGTCCGTCAGCCGTATATTCGGCGTAGCTGTAGTAGCCACCCGCCGTCACCGGGCCAAACGTGTAGTTGCCGCCGATACGGGCATTGTTGATCGAGGAAGCGGTCTGGTACGCCGCGTTCACCGAGGTATTGAACAGGCTGTCCCACGTACTGGTGGTCCCAGCGAGGCGAGCGGCCAAAGTGTTGCCGTTGCTCAGGTGATAGTAACCTGCCGCCAGGTTCATCTGACCGAAGCTGTACGATGCCGCGCCGGCGTAGCTCTGACCCGAGCCGGTAGCGCCTGCTACACCGCCCAGCGAGTACATGCCCTCGAACTGGAAGCCAGCCCAGACCGGCGAGGTGTACTTGATCGAGTTATTGACGCGCGCGCTATTGTCTGCGTTGTCGATGTCACCCGGCGTGCTGAAGATGCCGCCGAGCCAGTTGTCGCCCTGAACCGGCTGAACCAGGTCAACCAGCGGATCGTACTGGCGGCCGGCCGTGACCGTACCCCACGTGTCGCCCGTCAGGCCGACGTACGCCTGGCGACCGAACATGCGGCTGCCCTGGCCGAGCTTGCCGTTCGTCGAGTTGAAGCCGTTCTCCAATACGAAGATCGTCTTCAGGCCACCACCCAGATCCTCTGTGCCCTTCAGGCCGAAGCGGTTGCCGGACATGTTGCCCGACGACATGCTGTACGAGTTACCTTTGCCGCCGTCGTTGTGAATAAACGTAAGGCCCGTATCGACGATACCGTAAAGCGTAACGCTGTTTTGTGCGTGGGCTGCGCCGGTGGCGCCCAGCATGGCCAGCGAGAGCGTTGCCAGTGTGGTCTTTTTCATCTGCGTCCTTGGTTTTAGTTAAAAGAATATTGCGGGGCAGAGGATACAACGGGACCTGGTTTGGATAATTTAATGTTGTGCCAATGCAACATTAAGTTCGTATACCTAACTATCTTGCCTCAAAAGAAGTCGTGTACGAATACACGACTCCATATCCGGGTGCAACTACAAACCATTCGTGGAGAATGTGAAAGTAACCGGACGGCGAATGTTAAGGGGATCGTTAAGTTGCGTCAAGGGTTCGAAAACAATTCGATTCTTTTCGGTCGTTGGCTTTTCTTCGCGCGGTTATGCGGGGCGGTGTAGCCTGGACCTGGCACTCGCGCGGTCGTTCGAAAAGACGAAAGCTCGGGGTCCGGAAGGGGTTGCAGCGCAGACCGCGCTGGTCGCTCGCGACGCTATCTGAAGGTAGCTGGGGTGGCCCGGTGCTGCGGCTTGCGCCCCTGCTGATAGTCGGCGTCGTCCTCATACTCCTCGCGCCGTGCGCGGTAGCGGTGGTGATTGCAGAATCGAGGTGTACGAACCCGGGGGAGCAGCGCGGCAATAATTAGAGTCTCTACTCAATTTTCGCGGTGAACAAAGATTTCCGAAGATAGGGGTTCTTGTTTGTGGATCGGTCGATATCTTGATAAGTTATACTAATATTATTTAGTAGGGTGAATGCAACAGACGGGAAGATAATCGCGCTCTTTTTTAAAGAGCGATATTTTTTCGCATAAACAGACTGAACCAATGGTGTCGCGGTTTTATCACGAGTACCCGTCTTTGCGAGCTGGGCCCAATTCAATATCTGCGACGAGGAGCGTGCTGCATTTTCGGGTTATCTGATTGGCGTTGACAGTGATGACCATCAGGCAGGCCGGCAATTTGCTATGGCTCGCAAGCACTCTGTCCAACAGGCATTGGCGGTTGTGAGCTTATTGTCAGGTTGATGCTGTGACTCTGGACGAGGGGAGCTATATGCAAATGGCATCAATCCCGGTCTTCAGGGCCGAATCTTTACTCGATAGTAGTGCCAGGCAGTGGTGGCGTTACGCGGCACCGGTCGATTCGGGTTTGTAAGTTGCGAGCCTGGCCGGAGACCAGGAGTCCTGGATTCAGGGATGCATGGCCGGACATCAAAACGCAAACCAGCTGGTCATTCTGTCGAAAAAGTCGCAGTTTCCGCTCTGTTTTTGGGTAGCGAAGAATATAAATACAGAGGTCTGGTCGAAGCCCGGCGCGCTCGTGCCGCAATCGAACCGCATTTTCGGTACTTGAGTGTGGTGGTGGAGGGGCGGTCAGCCAGGTTGATTCGAGTAATCTATTGCAACGGCAATCGCTTGACACAACTTGCCCTTCTCGCGGTGCGCGATTCTGTGTCCATCAAGACCTGCTTGCTGGCAGCGAAGGGCCTTCAGGTTGAACTTCGGCTAAAACCGACGGGTGCTATGAGGCTCGTCTCGCCAACCTTGATTCTTCCTCGTTGATATTTGCGGAATCGCACGCCATTACGAAGTGCGACCGCTAATCTGCGCTCGCGGTCTGCATTAAGAGTTGTTTTCTCACTTCCGTCGACCCGTTGAGTGGCAATGCAGTCAGTTTTGCCAGGCGGAATTCTTCGATACGAGGAGAGCGTCTGCTGTCGCATCCGCTCTGGCAAATGGGCAACCGGGACCCCGTAGAGAGGCTTGAAGGAGATAGCGCGTGAAGACGTGTCCACGCCAGCACCTGCTGTCTCAACCGCGACGCATGAAATAAAAAGCCCCTGAACTTCGTTAGAAGATTCAAGGGCTTGGTGCAACTGGTGGCGAATCAGGGATTCGAACCCCGGACCTGCGGATTATGATTCCGTCGCTCTAACCGACTGAGCTAATTCGCCGAAAGAAGCGAAATTATGGAGATGACGGCGGGGGCTGTCAACCCCCGCGCGTCACATTTTTGGACTTCCCATCCCCGAAGCCTCAATCCTCGGCGTAGATGTTCGAGTCCTTGGTCTCCTTCACGAACAGCATCCCGACCACGAACGTAACCAGCGCGATCACGATCGGATACCACAACCCCGAAAAGATGTTGCCCTTCGCCGCGACGATGGCGAAGGCGGTTGCCGGCAGGAAGCCGCCGAACCAGCCATTGCCGATGTGATACGGCAGCGACATCGACGTATAGCGGATCCGCGTCGGGAACATTTCCACCAGCATCGCCGCGATCGGACCGTACACCATCGTCACGTAGATCACGAGAATCGTCAGGATCACCACGGTCATCGGCCAGTTGATCTGCGATGGGTCGGCCTTCGGCGGATAGCCGGCGGCCTTGAGCGCCGCGCTGAGCGACTTCTCGAACGCCTTGCCCTGCTCCTTCGCGTCGGCGGCCCTGCCGTCAAACGTGTCGATCACGGTGTCGCCGACCTTGATCTGCGCCAGCGTGCCTGCCGGGGCAGCCACGTTGTCATAGTTCAGGCCGGCCCTCGACAGCGCGCCCTTCGCGATATCGCACGAGCTCGTGAACTTTGCCGTGCCGACCGGGTTGAACTGGAACGAGCACTCATCCGGGTTCGCGATTACAACAATCGGGGACTTCTGCTGCGCAGCCTCGAGCGCCGGGTTCGCGAAGTGCGTCAGGGCGTGGAAGAGCGGGAAGTACGTGAGTGCGGCGATCAGGCAGCCTCCCATGATGATCGGCTTGCGGCCGATCTTGTCCGACAGCGCGCCGAACAGGACGAAGCATGGCGTACCGATCAGCAGCGCCAGCGCAATCAGGATGTTGGCGCTGGTGCCGTCGACTTTCAGCGTCTGGGTCAGGAAGAAAAGGGCGTAGAACTGGCCCGTGTACCAGACGACCGCCTGGCCGGCGGTCAGGCCCACCAGCGCCAGAATCACGACTTTCAGGTTCTTCCATTGACCGAACGCTTCAGTGAGCGGCGCCTTCGACGTCTTGCCTTCTGCCTTGATCCGCGCGAAAGCCGGCGATTCGTGCAGTTGCAACCGGATCCAGACCGACACGCCGAGCAGCACGATCGACGCGACGAACGGAATGCGCCAGCCCCAGTCGCCGAACGCTTCTTCGCCCATGCTCGTGCGCACGCCGAGGATCACCAGCAGCGACAGGAACAGGCCGAGCGTTGCCGTCGTCTGGATCCACGAGGTGTAGTAGCCGCGCCGATTGGCCGGGGCGTGCTCCGCCACGTAGGTCGCCGCGCCGCCATACTCGCCGCCGAGCGCGAGGCCCTGCAGCAGGCGCATCCCAATGAAGATCACCGGCGACGCAATGCCGATCGCCGCGTACCCCGGCAGAAAGCCGACCACGAACGTCGAGATACCCATGATCACGATCGTGATGAGGAACGTGTATTTGCGCCCGACCATGTCGCCGAGGCGGCCGAACACGATCGCGCCGAACGGACGCACGGCGAAGCCGGCCGCGAAGCCAAGCAGCGTGAAGATGAAGCCCGCGGTCGGATTGACGCCGGAGAAGAAGCTCTTGCTGATGAAGGCCGCGAGCGAACCGGCCAGATAGAAGTCGTACCATTCGAAAACGGTGCCTAGCGACGATGCGAAGATCACCCGCTTCTCATCGTTCGTCATCGGCGCGTGCGAGATTTGCCCGCCAACGGTAGCCATATGTCGTCTCCAATATTGATATAAGCACGCGGTCCGCCCGACGAGGCGTTCCCGTGAGCCGATTATTGGAGCAAAAACTTACGGCCTACTGACGCATTGTCGCGAAATCAAGATCGATCTGCGTGTAACGATGATGCCGCGTATGGCATTGAAAATGCATCTATCTATCAATATCTGCTTCTATAAAGCAGAATGTGGCGTAGTCATGCCGGTGCCTGGAGGGCGTCAGTTAGGGTAAGTCCCGTGCACGTTCCAGCAGCCTCAAACTGACACGGACGAGTGTTCCGGCAAGTCGCGGCGACGTTTGATAGACGTTGTCGTCGATGCTGAGCGTGCCGCCGTGCATCGTCGCTATCTCGCGCACGATCGCGAGGCCGAGCCCGCTGCCATCGCCTTCCCGGCCGAGAATCCGGTAGAAGCGCTCGACCACCCGCTCACGTTCGGCGGCTGGAATGCCCAGTCCGGTGTCCTCGACTTCGATGAGCACGAAGTGTGCCGCCGGATCAGGCCGGACCCGCACCGTAACGCGCCCGCCTTCGGGCGTGTAGCGGATCGCGTTGTCGATGAGGTTCGAGAGCATCTCCCGCAGCATCACCGGATTGCCGTCGACTTCGATGCGCTCGTCCGGCTCGTCGGGTCCTTCGTAGCCGAGATCCATCTGTCGGGCGAGCGCGGCCTGCACCCAGTCCCGCACCGCGCTGCGTGCAACTTCCGTCACCTCCACGGGGGAGAAAATCTGCCCTGACATGCGGTTTTCCGCACGCGCCAATGCCAGCAGTTGCGTGACGAGCCGCGCCGCGTGCTCGGAACTGGTCGCGATCTGTTCGAGCGAGCGGTGCACTTCTGCCGATGCATCCTGGCGCAACGCCAGCTCGGCCTGCGTCCGCAGGCCGGCCAGCGGGGTTTTCATCTGATGCGCGGCATCGGCGATGAAGCGCTTTTGCAGCTCCATGTTCTGTTCGAGGCGAGTCAGCAGGTCGTTGAACGAGGTCACGAGCGGTTCGATTTCCGGCGGGGCGCGCCGGGCTTCGAGCGGAGACAGATCGTCGGGCCGGCGCGCGCGAATGTTCGATTGCAGCGCGTGCAACGGGGCGAGCCCGCGCGACAGTCCGAACCACACGAGCAGGATCGCGAGCGGCAGGATCACGAACTGCGGCAGGATCACGCCCTTGATGATGTCGTTGGCGAGCTGGCTGCGCTTGTCGAGCGTTTCGGCGACCTGCACCAGCACCGGCTGCGCGCCGGGCGTCTGCGGAAACTCGACGGTCGTGTAGGCGACCCGGATGTCGTTGCCGCGCAGCACGTCGTCGCGGAATTCGACGAGGCCCGGCTGCGGCCGGTCGTCCTCATGCGGCAGCGGCATGTCGTGGTCGCCGCTCACCAGTTCGCCGCGCGTGCCGAGCACCTGATAGAACACGCTATCTATATTGTCGGCACGCAGGAAGTCGCGCGTCGAATCGGGCAGCGACAGTTCGGCGACGCCATTGACCGGATGAATCTGCCGCGCCAGCACGTATGCGTCGGTTTCGAGCGCGCGGTCGAACGGCCCGTTTGCAATCGACTTGGCGACCAGATACGTCACAGCAATGCTCATCGGCCACAGCAGCAGGAGCGGCGCGAGCATCCAGTCGAGAATTTCACCGAACAGCGAGCGCGGGCGCGCGTCGGCGGCGGCTTCGGTTTCGTCCGGTGGGGCGAACGGATTCGCGTAGCGGGCGTCGCGGGCCTCGTCGTCGAGATTCGCGACGGGCGGCGCAGGGTGCCCGGCTTGCTCCGCGGCGTGCTCAGCGCGAGCGGGCATGCGCGATTCCTACTTGAAGTAGTGGCTGGCAGGCATCGCGCCGGGAGCCGGGGAAGAGGGCGAGGCAGGCGTTGGGGACGCGGGCGCCGGCGCCGCTTTCTCCAGGCAATAGCCTAGGCCGCGCACGGTGATGATGCGCACGCCGCTCGGCTCGATCTTTTTGCGCAGGCGGTGCACGTAGACTTCGATGGCGTTGTTGCTGACTTCCTCGCCCCATTCGCACAGGTGATCGACGAGCTGTTCCTTGGACACCAGCCGCCCGATCCGTTGCAGCAACACTTCGAGGAGGCCGAGCTCGCGGGCGGACAGATCGATCACCTGGTCGTTGACATAGGCGATGCGTCCGACCTGGTCGAACGACAGCGAGCCGTGCTTCACCACCGTCGGGCCCCCGCCTGCCCCACGGCGCGTGAGGGCGCGCACGCGGGCTTCGAGTTCGTTGAGGGCGAACGGCTTGGCCATATAGTCGTCGGCGCCCAGGTCGAGGCCCTTGACGCGCTGGTCGACGCTGTCGGCTGCCGTCAGGATCAGCACGGGCAGATTCGAGTTGCGCGCGCGCAGGCGCTTCAGCACTTCGAGCCCCGACATGCGCGGCAGGCCGAGATCGAGAATCAGGAGATCGAACGTCTGCATCGACAGCGCGGTATCGGCTTCGACGCCGTTCTTCACGTGGTCGACAGCATAGGCCGATTGGCGGAGTGATCGGACGAGGCCGTCCGCGAGTATGCTGTCATCTTCGGCAATGAGAATTCGCATGATGCGTTGAGGCTCTGGCATTGCCCGCGTCGTGGTATCGCCTGGCGCGCGGCGGTCTCCGAAAGTATTTGTCGTGGCGGCAAGTTTTCGCACGCGAGTTTTCGTACGTGTAGCGAAGCATGCGAATCGTGCTTGCCAAAACCACTGTTTTTTTATACAGTGTCTGCGTTCAGTGCGTTGCCTTGTGAAAGGGTTCCATACCCGGGGGCGGCACATCTGCCTCAGACGCCGTTCATCATAGCAAAGGACGATTCATGGAAGAAAGCAAGAAAGGCCCGGCTGGACTGACTGCTGAAAAGAGCAAGGCGCTCGCTGCCGCGCTCGCGCAGATTGAAAAGCAGTTCGGCAAAGGGTCGGTCATGCGGCTCGGCGCGGGCGAGGTAATGGAAGACATCCAGGTGGTCTCCACAGGATCACTCGGTCTCGACATCGCATTGGGCGTCGGCGGTTTGCCGCGGGGGCGCGTGGTCGAAATCTACGGGCCGGAATCGTCGGGTAAAACGACGCTGACGCTGCAGGTTATTGCCGAAATGCAGAAGATCGGCGGCACGGCGGCGTTCATCGATGCGGAGCACGCGCTCGATATCCAGTACGCCAACAAGCTTGGCGTGAACGTATCCGATCTGCTGGTTTCGCAGCCGGACACGGGTGAGCAGGCCCTTGAAATCGCCGACGCGCTCGTGCGTTCGGGTTCGATCGACATGATCGTGATCGACTCGGTCGCGGCACTCGTGCCGAAGGCTGAAATCGAAGGCGAAATGGGTGACTCGCTCCCGGGTCTGCAGGCACGTCTGATGTCGCAGGCACTGCGTAAGCTCACGGGCACGATCAAGCGCACGAACTGCCTCGTCATCTTCATCAACCAGATCCGTATGAAGATCGGCGTGATGTTCGGTAACCCGGAAACCACGACGGGCGGCAATGCGCTCAAGTTCTACGCGTCGGTGCGTCTGGACATCCGCCGTATCGGTTCGATCAAGAAGAACGACGAAGTGATCGGCAACGAAACGCGAGTGAAGGTCGTCAAGAACAAGGTCTCGCCTCCGTTCCGCGAAGCGATCTTCGACATCCTGTACGGCGAAGGTATCTCGCGTCAGGGCGAAATCATCGATCTCGGCGTGCAGGCGAAGATCGTCGACAAGGCAGGCGCCTGGTACAGCTACAGCGGCGAACGTATCGGCCAGGGCAAGGACAATGCGCGCGAATTCCTGCGCGAGAATCCGGACATCGCACGTGAAATCGAGAATCGCATCCGCGAATCGCTCGGTGTGAACGCGATGGCGGACGCGGTCGTGACGGGCGTCGAAGTCGCGGACGAAGAGGAGTAAGCGTCGCGTGATACGCAAGGGTCGGCCTGTATCACACGCAGGGCATGATGCGGGCGACCCGCGTGATGGTGTTGTGGTTGAGCCGCGCGAAAGTGGCTCTTCACACCCGTCAAGTCCTTCACGGCGAACGGCGCCGGATTCGTCCGGCCCGGCCTTATCGTCAGGCGACTTGTCTGCCTCTTTACCTGCCTCTGTACCTGTCCCTGCCTCGTTAGGGTCTTCGCAGGATTCATTCGATCCGTTCGAATCCTTCGATGCACATGATCGGGTTGCAGGACGCCTTTCGTCCGGCAGTGCCCGAACTGGCGCTGCATCGGATCAAGCACCCGAAGAAAGCACCTACACCCGGTCGCGCCGCGGATCTGGTGACGCGCCGGCTACCGGCAAACAACGCGCTTCAAACTCCCAACGTCCTGCCCCCTCGTTGAAAGGCCGTGCTCTCGGCTATCTGTCACGCCGCGAATACAGCCGTGCCGAACTGTCGAGAAAACTGGCGCCCTATGCGGAAGAACCGGATGCGCTCGAACCGGTTCTCGACGCGCTCGAGCGCGAAGGCTGGCTATCGGACTCCCGGTTTGCCGAAAGCCTGATTCATAGGCGTGCGTCGCGTCTCGGCACAAGCCGGATCGTCAATGAACTGAAGCGTCATGCGGTCGGCCAGACGTTGATCGAAGAAGCCGGCGCCCAGTTGCGCGAGACCGAGCTGGCTCGCGCGCAAGCGGTATGGCGCAAGAAATTCGGTCACGTTCCCGAAACACCCGCCGAGCGCGCGAAGCAGATGCGCTTTCTGGCAGCGCGCGGTTTCTCCGGGTCGACCATAGGCAAGATCCTGAAGGGTATCGACGAAGAGTGGCCGGACAGCAGCGAATAGCCCGTAATGTTAAGCCTGGCGGGGCTGCCGGATCGGCGCAGCTTCAAATACCCAGTATGCTAAAATTTGGTGGTTTTCCAATCCGGCCTTACCTCCCGCATGCCGCTTTCCCCGCCAGTCTCCCGTCAGTTGCGCCATCGTCGCGCAATCCGTGCGGAAGCCTATGAGCGCGAAGATGGTCTGTGGGATATCGAGGCGTGTCTCACCGACGCAAAGCCACGCGATGTAGCGCTTGCGTCGGGCGTCCGGACCAACGGTCAGCCGATCCATGAACTCTGGCTCCGCATCACGATCGATCGCAAGCTCAACGTCGTGGACGCACAAGCGTCGTCCGACTGGGTGCCCTATCCCGGTCAGTGCGAAGCCTCCAACCCCGCCTATCGAGCCCTCATCGGGCTCAATCTGTTCCACAACTTCCGTCGCGATGCTGCCCGTTTGCTGGCTGGCACGGCAGGTTGCACGCATCTCACCGAGTTGTGCGCGTTCCTGCCCACCGCCGCCATCCAGGCATTCGCGGGCGACGTATGGGATACCCACAATGGTGCGCCGGGGGAGACGTCAGGTTCTGGAGACGGGTCTGCCAGTGGTACGAACGGAGCGGCAAACGAGCCGGCAGGACAATCAATCGACAAACCGCCATTCCAGCTGGGTCGCTGCCACGCGCTGCGATTCGACGGCGAGGCGGTGCGACAGTTTTATCCGCGCTGGTATGGCCGCGCGCCGCGCACTGCGGAACAGGCAGTGGAACACGCGGGCGGTGCAGCCGACCGGACGGACCGCGCAAGCGGCGCGTCCCGCATCAGCGAAAAAAGCGGAAACGAAGTTCAATCCAACTCTCAGACTGAAGGGAATCACGCATGAAGATTCACGAGTACCAGGGTAAGGAAATCCTGCGGAAATTCGGAGTCGCGGTACCGCGCGGCAAGCCGGTATTCTCGGT